>NZ_JAGIYX010000031.1:0-116507 GCF_017813315.1 Kitasatospora sp. RG8 | reverse complement strand
AGGCCGGGGATGTCAACATATCTGGCGTTGACTTTTGGCACGCTGTTGAGTTCTCAAGGAACGGACACTTCCTTCGGACCGCCTTCCAGCGGGCCCTCCGGGCGCTTCGTTCTTTCGTGTTTCCAGCTTAGCAGATGCTTTCCGCTCCGTTTTCCGGTGCTTTTCGCATCTGAAATCTGCTGTTAACCGTCGCCTTGCGGCGACTCGACCAACCATAGCGGGTCCCGAGCCGGAGTGCGAACCGGGCCGCGCCGGGCGTCACCCGGTCGGAGGCATGATTTGTTGCTCTCGCGAGCATATACAGCAATGGTCCCGATTCGCCAAGATGCCTGTAGAGTGCGGCGCATCGGTGAAGAGGACTAGACCACTGTCGGTCGGTGAGATGTCGGCCGAGGTGGGCGAACGGGCGCGGGTTCTTTGCCCGGGAAGTCAGCAGATGTCCGAAGTTGACATGATTTAGGCTTCACACGATGTCCTGCCGCAGCTCGCGGCCGCTCGCTGTACTGCGCACTTGGGAGGCTCAACCATGACCACTGTGACGTCGCCGCTGACCGGCCGTGTCGTCGGGCTCGCCGGCGTGCCCGATCCGGTCTTCTCGGGCGCGATGGTCGGTCCCGGCACCGCGATCGACCCGGTTCGCCGGCCGACCGAGGCCGTGGCTCCGGTGGACGGTGTCGTCGTCTCCATGCACCCACACGCGTTCGTCGTCGTCGACGCGGACGGGCACGGTGTGCTCACGCACCTCGGGATCGACACCGTCCAGCTGAACGGCGAGGGCTTCGAGCTGCTCGTCAACAAGGGCGACACGGTGACCCGCGGCCAGGCCGTCATCAAGTGGGACCCGGCCGCCGTCGAGGCCGCCGGCAAGTCGCCGATCTCGCCGATCGTCGCGCTGGAGGCTGCGACCGACTCGCTCGGCGACGTCCGTGAGGACGGGGAGGTCGCCGTGGGCGACGCCCTGTTCGGCTGGAACTGACCTCCTCCCTTATATCCCGACACACCCGCCCCGCCGCACTCGCCGGGGCGGCCCGGCACACAGCGGTACCCGGCGGGGCCGCTTCTCTCAGCGGAGACAGTGAGTATGGAGAAGACGCTGCGCGGCGTGGGTGTCAGCCACGGGGTCGCGATCGGCCAGGTGCGGCACATGGGGACGGCAGTGCTGGAGCCGCCGGCCACCCAGATCCCGACCGAGGACGCCCCGCGTGAGCAGGCCCGCGCCCAGGCGGCCGTCGAGGCGGTGGCCGCGGACCTCAACGCTCGCGGCAACCTGGCCGGCGGCGAGGCCCAGGCGGTGCTGGAGGCCCAGGCGCTGATGGCGCAGGACCCGGAACTGATGGCGGACGTCGCCCGCCGGATCGCCGTCGGCAGCAGCGCCGAGCGCGGCGTCTACGACGCCTTCGCCGCCTACCGCGCGCTTCTCGCGTCGGCCGGGGACTACCTGGCCGGCCGCGTCGCCGACCTGGACGATGTCCGGAACCGCATCGTGGCGCGGCTGCTGGGCGTCCCGATGCCGGGTGTGCCGGACAGCGACGAGCCGTACGTGCTGTTCGCCCGGGACCTGGCGCCGGCCGACACCGCACTGCTGGACCCGACACTGGTGCTCGGGTTCGTGACCGAGGAGGGCGGGCCGACCAGCCACAGCGCCATCCTCGCGCGTGCCATGGGCGTGCCGGCCGTGGTCGCGCTGCCGGGCGCCGCCGAGGTGTCCGAGGGCACCGTCGTCGCGGTGGACGGCAGCTCGGGCGACGTGCTGGTGGAGCCGTCCCAGGACAAGCAGGACGAGCTGCGCCGGATCGCCGCCGAGCGCAAGGCAGCCCTCGCCGCCTCCTCCGGTCCGGGGCAGACCTCCGACGGTCACCGGGTGCCGCTGCTCGCCAACGTCGGTGGCCCGGCCGACCTGCCGGCCGCCCTGGAGGCCGGGGCCGAGGGCGTCGGCCTGTTCCGTACCGAGTTCCTCTTCCTGGACGACTCCGCCAAGGCGCCCACCGAGGAGAAGCAGGTCGAGGCGTACCGCAAGGTGCTGGAGGCGTTCCCGGAGGGCCGGGTCGTCGTCCGGGCGCTGGACGCGGGCGCGGACAAGCCGCTGGACTTCCTGACGCCGGCGGACGAGCCGAACCCGGCGCTCGGTGTCCGCGGCCTGCGCACGCTGCTGGAGCACCCCGAGGTGATGCAGACCCAGCTGCGCGCTCTGGCGAAGGCCGCCGAGGGGCTGCCGGTGCACCTTGAGGTGATGGCCCCGATGGTGGCCGACCGCAAGGACGCCCGGGACTTCGCGGACGCGTGTCGTGAAGCCGGTCTGAACGCCAAGTACGGCGCGATGGTGGAGATCCCGTCCGCCGCGCTGCGGGCGCGGTCGATCCTCCAGGAGGTGGAGTTCCTCTCCCTGGGGACCAACGACCTCGCCCAGTACACCTTCGCCGCCGACCGCCAGGTGGGCGCGCTGGCCCGGCTCCAGGACCCGTGGCAGCCGGCGCTGCTCGACCTGGTGGCGTTCTCGGCCGAGGCCGCACAGGCTACCGGCAAGAGCTGCGGCGTCTGCGGCGAGGCGGCCTCCGACCCGCTGCTGGCCGTGGTGCTGACCGGTCTCGGGGTCACCAGCCTCTCCATGGGTGCGGCGTCGATCCCCTACGTGCGGTCCACGCTGGCCAAGTACACGCTGGCGCAGTGCCGTCGGGCGGCCGAGGCGGCCCGGGCCGCGGACAGCGCCGACGGCGCACGGGCCGCGGCGCAGCAGGTGCTGTCCGGCGAGTAGCGGACGCGTGGCTGCCGCGCCCGCACGCGTGGCAGCGCACACGGACACGACGAAGGGGCGCCCCCGTCATGGGGGCGCCCCTTCGTCGTGTGCGGGGTCAGGCCTGGCGGTCGAGGCGGAGCTGCTCGAAGAAGCGCAGGTGGTCGAGGTTGTCGACGGAGCCGGGGTTGACGGCCTGCTCCAGCGGGGTGCCGGAGAGCAGGCGCTTGACCGGGACCTCGATGCGCTTGCCGGTGAGGGTGTGCGGGAGCCCTCGGACGGCGATGACCTCGTCGGGGACGTGGCGCGGGGAGAGCTCCGTGCGCAGCGAGCTGCGGATCCGGCCGATCAGGTCGTCGTCGAGCGTGGCGCCGGGGGCGAGGACGACGAAGAGCGGCATCCAGTAGCCGCCGTCGGGCTCCTCCAGGCCGATGACCAGGGACTCGGCGATCTCGGGGAGGCGCTCGACGACCTCGTAGATGTCGGAGGAGCCCATCCGGACGCCCTGGCGGTTGAGGGTGGAGTCCGAGCGGCCGTGGATGACCACGGTGCCGCGCGAGGTGACGGTGATCCAGTCGCCGTGGCGCCAGATGCCGGGGTACATGTCGAAGTAGCTGTCGTGGTACCGGGTGCCGTCGGGGTCGTTCCAGAAGCCGGTGGGCATGGACGGGATCGGCTTGGTGACGACGAGTTCGCCGACGGCGTCGGTGAGCGGGCGGCCCTGGACGTCCCAGGACTCGACGGCGGCGCCGAGGCAGGGGGCCTGGATCTCGCCGAGGTGGACGGGAAGGGTGGGGACGCCGCCGACGAAGCAGGAGCAGACGTCGGTGCCGCCGCTGACGGAGGCGAGCCAGACGTCCTCCTTCACCTCGTCGTAGATCCAGCGGAAGCCGTCGGGCGGGAGCGGGGAGCCGGTGGTCCCGATGCAGCGGACGGCGGAGAGGTCGAGGTCCCGGCCGGGGTGCAGGCCGGCCTTGCGGCTGGCGATGACGTAGGCGGCGGAGGTGCCGAGGACGGTGGCTCCGGTGCGGGCGGCCACCGACCAGAGGGCGCCGGTGTCGGGGTGGCCCGGGCTGCCGTCGTAGGTGACGATCGTGGACCCGGTGAGGAGGCCGGCGAGGAGGAAGTTCCACATCATCCAGCCGGTGGAGGTGTACCAGAGGAAGCGGTCCTCGGGGCCGAGGTCGAGGTGGAGGCCGGCCTGCTTGAGGTGTTCGAGCAGGATGCCGCCCTGGCTCTGGACGATGGCCTTCGGCAGGCCGGTGGTGCCGGAGGAGTAGAGGACCCAGAGCGGGTGGTCGAACGGGACGGCCTCGAAGACCGGCTCCACGTCGTCGGCGACCAGGTCCTCCCAGTGCAGGGCGCCCTCGGGGGTGGGGCCGCCGAGCAGGGGGACGTGGACGACGGTGTGCAGGGTGGGGAGCTCTCGGCGGAGTTCGGCGACGACCTCGGTGCGGTCGTGGTCCTTGCCGCCGTAGTGGTAGCCGTCGACGGCGAAGAGGACGGCGGGTTCGATCTGCTGGAGGCGGTCGAGGACGCTGCGGGCGCCGAAGTCGGGGGCGCAGCTGGTCCAGACGGCGCCGACGGCGGCGGTGGCGAGGAGGGCGACGGCGGCCTGCGGGATGTTGGGCAGGTAGGCGCTGACGCGGTCGCCCGGGCCGATGCCGCGGGCGCGCAGGGCGGCGGCGAGGGACCCGACCTGGCGGCGCAGCTCGGCCCAGGTGAGGACGACCGGGTGCTCGGTGGTCTCGTCGAGGTGCAGGACGGCCGGCCTGTCGGCGTTGGCCGGGGTCTCGGCGGCGCGCAGGGCGTGCTCGGCGTAGTTGAGGCGGGCTCCGGGGAACCAGTCGGCGCCGGGCATGGTCGCGTCGGCGAGGACGGCGTCCGGGGCCTGGGTGAAGCGGACGTCGAACCACTGGGTGACGGCGGTCCAGAAGCGGTCGAGGTCCTCGGTGGACCAGGCGTGCAGGTCGGCGTAGCGCTCGGCGGCCTGCTGGTCGTCGGTGGTGGGGGCGAGCGGTGCGGCCGGGGCGCCGTGGTGTTCGGCGGCCCAGGCCTGGAAGGCCACGATCGCGGTGGCGGCGGCGCGAGCGGGGGTGGGGCGCCAGAGCGGCTGGTCCTGGGGTGGGGTGCTCACGGTGGTGGTCTCCCGGCCGGTGGATGGGACGGGATGCTTGTGGCAGGGCCCGTCCGGTTGGGGCTGTCGGTGCAGACCCTGCCATGTGATCGCCCGGTGCGCCAGGGTCTGCCCCGGGGGTGCGGGCCTGGTCAGCCCGGTGCCGCTGCCGGTCAGCGAGGGGTGAACTCGCCGTTGAACCAGGCCTGGGAGACCCGGGTGTGGAAGGCGAAGGCGAGTGGGGTCTGCGGGGTGGAGAGCTGCCAGCCGTCGGTCTCGTCGGTGGGCTTGGAGGGCGGGAGCTCGGCGAGCGGGCGCGCGGGGAGCAGGCCGAAGAGGCAGAGGAAGCCGCCGCGGGTGTCGGAGTCGGTGGCGACCAGGGTGATCTCGGAGGCGTCGGCGAGGATGCCGGTCTCCTCGCGGAGTTCGCGGGCGCAGGCCTGCTGCCAGCTCTCGCCGTAGTCGACGTAGCCGCCGGGCAGGGCCAGTTCGCCGTAGCCGGGCTCGATGGTGCGGCGGATGACGACGAGGCTGGGCTCGCCGCTGTCCTGGGTGACCGGGAGGAGGGTGACGACGACGGGCAGCGGGTTGCGGTAGCTGATCTCGGAGCAGCCGGGGCAGGTGCGCGGCCAGGTCCTGGTGCCGGCGGGGTAGGGCGTGCCGCACCAGTGGCAGTGGGAGTTGGGCCGGTTGGTCGTCCTGCTCACCTCTTGAGTGGTCATGGCCGGATGGTAGTGCCGTCGGGGTGCAGGACGGCAGCGGTCTGCTGATCCCGGTCGGCCGGCGGTGAACCGGCGGGCGCCGCGACGGCGGCGACCGGGACGGCGGGCGCCGGGACGGGCCGCGGCACGGGGGTCAGCGGATCTCGTCCTCGCGGGTGGGGCGCAGCAGGGCGGGGTGGAGCAGTTGGGCGTCGCCGGCGCAGTAGTTGCGGGCGCGGGGGCCGCCGCGGGCACCGCCGCGCTCGGTGGTGGTGCCGGTGCTCTCGACGAAGCCGGGGACGGAGAGGACCTTGCGGTGGAAGTTGCCGGCGTGGAGCTTCTCGTCCCAGACGGCCTCGTAGACGGCCCGCAGTTCGGGGATGGTGAAGTCGTGCCGGAGGAAGGCGGTGGCCAGCGGGCTGTACTCGATCTTGGCGCGGGCGCGGTCGAGGCCGTCGGCGAGGATGCGGGCGTGGTCGAAGGCCAGGGTGATGGGGGCGGGTCGGTCCGCCTCCGGCCCCTCGCCCACGGACTCCTCGCTCGTGGTCCCGGCGGCCGCGGTCCCTTCCGCTCGGGGCGTCTGGGATCGGGGCGTCTCAGCGTCGGACGGCTCGGATCGAGACGTCTCGGTTTCGGACAGCTCGGATCGGTGCGTCTCGGCGTCGGACGGCTCGGCTTCGGAAGAGGGGCCGGCAGGCCCGTCGACGCCACCCCCGTGGGTGTCGACGGGCCTGCCGGCGGCTGGTGACCGGCCGATGGACGGCCGGAGGTCGAGGCCGGTGACGGGGTGCCAGGCCGCCCGCGCCGCGTCCGAGCCGGCTTCTGGGTCCGGCAGGTCGGGTGCGAAGGCCAGGTAGGCGACCGAGACGACGTGCATGCGCGGGTCGCGGTCGGGGGCCCCGTAGGTACCGAGCTGTTCGAGGTGTATGCGGCTGAGGGCGGCTTCGGCGCCGGAGCTGCCCTGCAGGCCCGTCTCCTCGGCGAGCTCGCGGGCGGCGGCCTCGTCGAGGCCCTCCTCGCCGGCCTTGAGGAAGCCGCCGGGCAGCGCCCAGGAGCCCTGGTAGGGCGGACCGGCCCGCTCGACCAGCAGGACGTGGAGGCCGCCGTGGCGCAGTGTCAGGGCGACGATGTCGACGGTGACGGCCACGGGGGTGTAGGCGCGCGGGTCGTAGGCCGCGAGCCAGGCCTGCTCGTCCGTCTCGGTGCCGACGGGGTGCTGCTCCACGGCCATGGCCGGCTCCTCTCCGGTGTGGCGCCCGGCTCGGCGTCGTCGTTCTCGGGATGAGCACAACGTAGCGACCCGTTGACTCTGCGGCAAATGGATTTCCGGGGAGGCGCTCTCGCCCGTCTTCTAGGCTGTGGCCAGGAGCTTTGCCCGAGGAGCAGGTCTTGGAGGCCGCCATGCCCGCCACTCCCCCGCCGGACTTCGCCGCCGCGGTGGCCGCCGGCCCGCTGGTGCTGGACGGCGGGATGTCGAACCAGCTGGCGGCGGCCGGGCACGACCTCGGCGACGCGCTGTGGTCGGCGCGGCTGCTGGCGGACGCGCCGGAGGCGGTCGTCGCCGCGCACCGGGCGTACTTCGACGCCGGGGCGGAGGTCGCGATCACAACGAGCTACCAGGCGAGCTTCGAGGGGTTCGCACGGCGCGGGGTGGGCCGGGCGGAGGCGGCCGCGCTGCTGGCGCGCAGCGTGGAGCTGGCCCGGGAGGCGGCGCGGCGGTCGGCGGCGGAGCGGGAACGGCCGGGCCGGCCGCTCTGGGTGGCGGCGTCGGTGGGCCCGTACGGGGCGGTGCTGGCGGACGGGTCGGAGTACCGGGGGCGGTACGGGCTGACGGTGGACGAGCTGGAGGCGTTCCACCGTCCGCGGCTGGAGGTGCTGGCGGCGGCCGGGCCGGACGTGCTGGCGCTGGAGACCGTCCCGGACGCGGACGAGGCCCGGGCGCTGCTGCGGGCGGTGCGCGGGCTGGGGGTGCCGGCCTGGCTGTCGTACAGCGTGGCGGGCGGGCGGACCAGGGCCGGGCAGCCGCTCGCGGAGGCGCTGGCCCTGGCCGCGGAGGCGGACGAGGTGGTGGCGGTGGGGGTGAACTGCTGCACGCCGCAGGACGCGGACGCGGCGGTGGCCCTGGCGGCGCGGGTGACCGGCAAGCCGGTGGTGGTGTACCCGAACAGCGGGGAGGAGTGGGACGCCGGGGTGCGGGACTGGCGCGGCGAGCCGACGTTCCGTCCGGACCGGGTGGGCGGCTGGCTGGCGGGCGGCGCCCGGCTGGTGGGCGGCTGCTGCCGGGTGGGCCCGCGGGAGATCGCCGCGCTGGCCGCCGAGGTGACGCGCGGCCGGCGCTGAGCCGCCGACCGGCCCCGGGCCCTCGGCCGGTACCGGTCCCACGGTTCGGCCGGTACCGGTCTTTCCGAGGGGGAAGGTGCACGGACCGGGGGCGGCCTGGCAGACTCATCCCGTTACCACTGTGGTCGACATTGTCGACCACCTGTCAGCCCGGAGGTACCGAATGCCCGGCCCGATCCAGTCGCTCTCCCGGGCCGCCGCGATCATGCGCCTGCTGGCCGGCGGTGAGCGCCGCCTGGGCCTGTCCGAGGTCGCGACGGCGCTGGACCTGGCCAAGGGCACCGCGCACGGCATCCTGCGCACCCTCCAGATGGAGGGGTTCGTGGAGCAGGACCCGGAGAGCGGCAAGTACCAGCTGGGCGCCGAGCTGCTGCGGCTGGGCCAGAGCTACCTGGACGTCCACGAGCTGCGCGCCCGGGCCCTGGTCTGGGCGGACGACCTGGCCAGGGCGTCCGGCGAGACCGTCTACCTGGGCGTGCTGCACCAGCAGGGCGTGCTGATCGTGCATCACGTCTTCCGCCCGGACGACACCCGGCAAGTGCTGGAGGTCGGCTCGATGCAGCCGCTGCACTCCACCGCGCTGGGCAAGGTGCTGCTGGCCTACGACCCGGTGGCCCGCGGCGAGCTGGGCGAGGGGCCGTACGAGGCGTACACCGCCCGGACGCTGACCGAGCCGGCGGACGTGGACGCCGAGGCGGCACTGACCCGCGAGCGCGGCTGGGCCGACTCGATCGAGGAGACCTGGGAGGGCGTGGCCTCGATCGGCGCGCTGATCCAGGACCGGCGGCGCAACCCGGTGGGCGCGGTCTGCATCAGCGGCGCGGTGGAGCGGGTCTGCGAGGACGGCTTCGTGAAGCCCTCGCTCGTCGCCTCGGTGCGCAGCGCCGCCCGCGCGATCTCGCGGGACCTGGGAGCCGGGCGGTTCTGACGCCGCGGGGCGGCTGTACGGCGGGTCGGCGCCGGGAAGTCCGACGTTCACGCTGAGGCGCGGACAGGCGCGATGCCTGTCCGCGCCTTAGCGTTTTGTCCGTATTTGCAATGATCCGTTTGGTGACTTCGAGTGAAGGGTCACAGCTGCGTAACCCGGCCTTGACGTGAAGGCGGCCCGGGGAGGAAGCTTCCGCATGACGGTCGACATTGTCGAACGATGGCCGAGCGGATCCCTCCCGCAAAGCGCTCACCCGCACAGTGATCGCTCGGCCACCTGCCCCCACCCGCACCTCCGGGCCATATGGACAAGGGAGTCTTTGTGTCCGCGTTCTCCACCGGCGACATCTTCGTCGGCGAAACCCTCGGCACCGCCGCCCTGATACTTCTCGGCGGCGGCGTCTGCGCCGCCGTGACGCTCAAGAAGTCGAAGGCCATCAACGCCGGCTGGCTGGCGATCACCTTCGGCTGGGGCTTCGCGGTGATGATCGCCGCCTACATGTCGGCCCCCAAGTCCGGCGCGCACCTGAACCCGGCCGTGACCCTGGCCCTCGCCGTCAAGAGCGGCGAATGGGGCAACGTCCCCGTCTACCTCGGCTCCCAGCTGCTCGGCGCGATGATCGGCGCCGTCCTCGTCTGGGCCACCTACCTCGGCCAGTTCCAGGAGAACAAGGAGCCGACCCTGGGCATCTTCTCGACCGGTCCCGAGATCCGGAACCCGGTCCAGAACATGCTCACCGAGATCATCGGCACCTTCGTGCTCTGCTTCGCGATCCTCACCCAGGGCACCAACGAGGGCCTGGGCAAGTCCGGCCTCGGCATCCTGATCGTCGCGTTCACCGTCGTCGGCATCGGCCTCTCGCTCGGCGGCCCGACCGGCTACGCCATCAACCCCGTCCGCGACCTGGGCCCGCGCATCGTGCACTCGCTGCTGCCGATCCCGAACAAGGGCGGCTCCGACTGGTCCTACGCCTGGATCCCGGTGGCCGGCCCGGTCATCGGCGGTCTGCTGGCCGGCGGCCTGTACAACGCGATCTTCTAAAGCCGGCCATCTTTCCGGAGCCAGGCTTCGCCCCACCCGAGCACGGGGACTGACCCCACGGGCCAGACCCACCCACCCGAACCCCCATCTTGAGCCGAGGACCCTCATGACCTCCACTGGCACGGGCAACTACATCGCCGCGATCGACCAGGGCACGACCTCCAGCCGCTGCATCATCTTCGGTGCGGACGGGCGGATCGTCGCCGTCGACCAGCAGGAGCACCGGCAGATCTTCCCCCAGCCCGGCTACGTCGAGCACGACGCCGCGGAGATCTGGACCCGCGTGCAGTCGGTCGTCCGCGGTGCGCTGGAGAAGGCCGGACTGACCAGGGACGACATCCGCGCCATCGGCATCACCAACCAGCGCGAGACCACCGTCCTGTGGGACCGGAACACCGGCGAGCCGGTGCACAACGCACTGGTCTGGCAGGACACCCGCACCGAGGCGCTCTGCCGCGAGCTGGGCCGCAACGTCGGCCAGGACCGCTTCCGCCGCGAGACCGGCCTCCCGCTGGCCAGCTACTTCGCCGGCCCGAAGATCCGCTGGCTGCTGGACAACGTCGAGGGCCTGCGCGAGCGCGCCGAGGCCGGCGACATCCTGTTCGGCACCATGGACACCTGGGTGATCTGGAACCTCACCGGTGGTGTCGACGGCGGCAAGCACGTCACCGACGTCACCAACGCCAGCCGCACCATGCTGATGAACCTGCACACCCTGCAGTGGGACGAGAAGATCGCCGAGTCGATGGGCGTCCCGATGTCCGTCCTGCCGGAGATCCGCTCCTCCGCCGAGGTCTACGGCGAGGCCGTCGGCGACCTCGCCGGCGTCCCGGTCGCCTCCGCCCTCGGCGACCAGCAGGCCGCGCTGTTCGGCCAGACCTGCTTCGACAAGGGCGAGGCCAAGTCGACGTACGGCACCGGCACCTTCCTCCTGCTGAACACCGGCGAGGACGTCGTCAACTCGTACCACGGGCTGCTGACCACCGTCGGCTACCGGATCGGCGACCAGAAGCCGGTCTACGCCCTGGAGGGCTCGATCGCCGTCACCGGTTCGCTGGTCCAGTGGCTGCGCGACCAGCTCGGCATCATCTCCACCGCCGCCGAGATCGAGACCCTCGCCAACACCGTCGAGGACAACGGCGGCGCCTACTTCGTCCCGGCCTTCTCCGGCCTGTTCGCCCCGTACTGGCGCTCCGACGCCCGCGGTGTGATCGCCGGCCTGACCCGGTACGTCACCAAGGGCCACCTGGCCCGGGCCGTCCTGGAGGCCACCGCCTGGCAGACCCGCGAGGTCGTCGACGCCATGCAGAAGGACTCCGGCGTCGAGCTCACCGCGCTCAAGGTCGACGGCGGCATGACCAGCAACAACCTGCTCATGCAGAACATCGCCGACGTGCTGGACGCCCCGGTCGAGCGCCCGTACGTGGCCGAGACCACCGCGCTCGGCGCCGCTTACGCGGCCGGCCTGGCCGTCGGCTTCTGGAGCGACCTGGACACCCTGCGGGCCAACTGGCACCGCGCCGCCGAGTGGACCCCGCGCATGGACGAGGCCACCCGGGACCGCGAGTACAAGAAGTGGCTCAAGGCCGTGGAGCGCACCATGGGCTGGGTGGAGGAGGAAGAGCAGAGCTGACCGCGAAGCCGGTCGGGGCCCCTGTGGCCCCGGCCGGCTTGCCCACGTTTCACCGGCCCGCCGCACCGGGCCGACCGGCCTCTCAGCAGGGGCCGCACCGCACACCGAGAGGAGTAACGGCGCCGCCCGACCCGCGTCGCCGTACACACACCATGGCAACCATCCCGACCCTGGGTGCCGAGCGCACCGCCGGCCGCACCGCCTCCCGCGCCGAGACCCGCGAGCTGCTGGGCAAGGCCACCTACGACCTGCTGGTGATCGGGGGCGGCATCCTCGGCACGGCCGTCGCCTGGACCGCCTCCCAGGCGGGCCTCAAGGTCGCCATGGTCGACGCCGGCGACTTCGCCGGTGCCACCTCCAGCGCCTCCTCCAAGCTGGTCCACGGCGGTCTGCGCTACCTGCAGACCGGCGCGGTCAAGCTGGTCGCCGAGAACCACAAGGAGCGCCGCGCGCTCGCCACCGACGTCGCCCCGCACCTGGTCAACCCGCTGACCTTCTTCGTGCCGGTCTACAAGGGCGGCCCGCACAGCGCCCCCAAGCTCGGCGCCGGCGTCTTCCTCTACTCGGCGCTCTCCGCCTTCCGCGACGGCATGGGCCGGGTCTCCACCGCCGCGCACGCCGCCCAGCAGGTGCCCGCGCTGCGCACCGAGGGCCTGCGCTCGGTGGCCGTCTACGGCGACCACCAGATGAACGACTCGCGCGTCGCCGTGATGACGGTGCGCGCCGCCGTCGACGCGGGCGCCGTGGTGCTCAACCACGCCGAGGTGACCGGCCTGCGCTTCACCGGCGGCCGGGTCACCGGCGCCGACCTGAAGGACCGCCTGGACGGCACCGAGTTCGGCGTCGACGCCCGCCTGGTGCTCAACGCCACCGGCCCCTGGGTCGACCACCTGCGCCGGATGGAGGACGCCGGCGCCGCGCCGTCGATCCGCCTCTCCAAGGGCGCGCACGTCGTGGTCAAGCGCCGCTCCCCGTGGCGCGCCGCGCTGACCATCCCGATCGACAAGTACCGCGTCTCCTTCGCCATCCCGTGGGAGGACCACGTCCTGCTCGGCACCACCGACGAGGAGTACACCGGCGACCCGCAGGACGTCCGGGCCACCGACGCGGACATCGACCAGATCATGGGCGAGGCCGCGCACGCCATCCGCGACGAGCACCTCGACCGCGACCTGATCACCTACGCCTTCGCCGGCCTGCGGGTGCTGCCCGGCGGCCCCGGGGACACCGCCGCCGCCAAGCGCGAGACCGTCGTCACCGAGGGCCGGGGCGGCATGCTGTCGGTCGCCGGCGGCAAGTGGACCACCTACCGGCACATCGGCCGCACCGTGCTGGAGAAGCTCGCCCACGTGCCCGGCACCAGCCTCGGCGAGGACATGTCGCCGATCGCCCCGACCGTGCCGCTGCCCGGCGTCGGCGCTCCGAACGCCGTCGCGCACCGCCTGCTGATCGACCGTGAGCCCGGCTCCCGGATGGAGCCGCTGGTCGCCAGGCACCTGGCCAGCCACTACGGCACGCTCTCCTTCGAGATCGCCCGCATGATCGACGAGAACCCGGAGCTGGGCCGGCCGATCCACGCGGACGGGCCGGACGTCTGGGCGCAGGTCGCCTACGCCGCCGACAACGAGTGGGCGTACACCACGGACGACGTGCTGCGGCGCCGCACCACGATGACCGTGCGCGGCCTGGACACCCCGGAGATCCGCGACGAGGTCGACGCCTTCCTCGCGAAGCGCGGGACCAAGTAGAAGCGCGGGACCAGGCAGGCGCGGCCCGGCTAAGCGCCGGCGCAGGTAGCCGCCGGCGCGCAGGACTCGGAGGGCGGGCACCCCAGGGCTGGGGGTGCCCGCCCTCCGGCATTCCCGGACGGAACCACCGCGATCGTTTGCATACCGCGCGTCACGATCACATCAAGTTCCCAAGGAGATCTTTAGCCCTTGGGTATTTTTGTCCCGAATTACCATGATCATCTGACTGGGTGTTTTCCCTATGCTCCGGCCATCACTGTTGACCAACAGTGAGTCAAGGAGCAGCAATGCACGTCTCAAGACGGGCCCTTTCGGGCCCGCTGGCCCTCACGCTGGCGCTGACGCTGGCGGGCGGGTCACAGGTCGCCTTCGCGGCCAAGCCACAGCCCAAGCCCTCCCCCGGCAAGCCCCCGACGGTGGCCGCCACCGACCCGACCGGCAGCATCGCCGCCGCCAAGGTGGCCGCCCGCACGACCGGCAAGCGCGTCGAGGCGGTGTCCGAACGCAGCGAGGTGTCGACCACCTGGGTCAACCCGGACGGCACCCTCACCACGGAGCTCTCGGCCGGCCCGGTGCGGTTCCTGCGCGACGGCCACTGGGCCGACGTCGACCTCACCCTGAAGGCCGCCGCCGACGGCTCGGTCGCCCCGGCCGGGCACCCCAACGCCATGAAGCTGGCGGGCGCCGGCGGCAAGCGCCCCCGCTCGCTCCAGGAGTCGCAGGCCGGCACGGACGCGGCCCGCACGCTGGTCTCGCTCGGCTCCGGTGACGACGAGCTGGCCCTCCAGTGGAAGGGCGGCCTGCCCGCGCCCGAGCTGAACGGCCCGCGCGCCACCTACCGCGACGCCATCGGCGACGGCGCCGGCGACCTGGTCGTCGAGGCCACCCGCACCGGCTTCGAGCAGTACGTGACGCTCAACCGGCGCCCCGGCCAGGCCGGCTACTCGTACACCATGCCGTTCAAGGCCAAGGGCCTGAAGGCGGTCCCCCAGGCCGACGGCAGCGTCCTGTTCACCGACCGCAAGAACGGCCGCAAGCGCGCCGTCCTGCCGGCCCCGGTCGCCTGGGACGCCACCACGGCGCCCGGCTCCAGCGAGCACCCGCGGCAGGCCAAGGTCGACCTCAGGGTCGTCCAGCGCGGCGACGACGTCGACCTGGTCTTCACCCCGGACGCCGCGTTCCTCGCCGACCCGGCCACCACGTACCCGGTGACCGTCGACCCGGCCACCGCCGGGCTCGGCAACGCCTTCGACACCCGCGTCCAGAAGGGCGAGACGGTCGACTGGTCGGCCGACACCGAGATCTACTGGGGCAACCCCGGCACCAAGAACGCCGACGGCAGCTCCCGCGAGGCCCGTTCCTTCATCAACTGGAACACCGCCTCGATCGCCGACGCGCTGGTCTCCGGCGCCACCCTGTCGCTGTACAACTTCCACTCCGGCAACAGCGACTGCCTGAACTACGCCTGGGACGTCTACGACACCGGCCTGGCCTCCACCGCCTCCCGGTGGACCGCCCAGCCGGCCTGGGGCACCAAGCGGGCCACGTCCACCGAGACCAGGGGCCGGGACGCCTGCGGCGGCGACGGGTGGATCAACGCCGACGTCACCACCATGGTGCAGGGCTGGGCCTCGGCGAAGAACAGCACCTCGGGCATGGGCCTGCGCGCCCCCGACGAGACCAGCACGAAGTTCTGGAAGGAGGTGAACTCCGCCAACGCGGCCACCAACGTGCCGAAGCTGACGGTGAACTACAACTACCGGCCGCGCACCGGCACCAAGCAGCAGGCCGGCCCGCCGTTCCTGCAGGACGGCACCGGCACCTGGCGGGTGGACACCACCACCCCGGTGCTCCGGGACACCTTCGTCGACCCCGACGGGGACCGGGTGACCGGCACCTTCCAGCTGGTGGACGCCATCTCCGGCGCCCAGGTCGGCAACGTCAACGTCTCCGGCTACGTGGCCAGCGGCACCCCGGCCGAGGTCACCGTCCCGGCGGGCCTGCTCCAGTACGGGCACACCTACCGGTTCCGGACGTCCCCCTACGACGGGCTGCACTACAACCTGGGCTGGTCCGCCTGGTCCACCTTCAGCGTCAGCCCGCTGCCGGACGTACCGACCGCCCTGCAGAGCGGCGCCCAGCAGACGCTCACCCCCGTCCTGTCGGCCCTGGTGACCAACCCCAACCAGGGGCGCGTGCGCACCGAGTTCGCGCTCAAGGCCCAGAACGGCCAGCCGCTGCCGACCGTGCTCGCGCCCGCCTGGGTGGACAGCGGCAGCCGGGCCTCCGTCCAGGTGCCCTCCGGCGCGCTGGCCGACGGCGGCAGCTACACCTGGGCGGCACGCGCCTGCGCCGCCGTCGGCTGCTCCGCCTGGAGCGCCGACCAGCCGCTGACCGTCCAGGTGCAGGCGCCGCCGGTCCCGCCGGCGCCGACCACCGTGGTCCTCACCGGCCCCGCCCTCACCGACGCCTCGACGGCCACCGCCGGCGGCGGCTGCGACACCGGCGCCTGCCCGGCCGCGGACCCGGCCGAGCTGCGGATCGGCACGGTCGACGGCAGCAGCTGGAGCAGCTGGCTCAAGCCGGACCTGACGGCCGTCCCGGCCGGCTCCCGCGTGATCGGCGCAAGGCTGGAGCTGACCCGCTCCGACTGCACGCCCGGCAGCCCCGGTTGTGACGAGGCCGCCGTGGACGTCTTCCAGCTCGGCTCGGCCTGGGCACCCGCCGACGGCGGCGCCGCGCTGAACACGGCCGCCGGCCCGGAGAGCTTCGCCTCCGCCGCCAGGCTCTCCGAGACCGACCTGGCCGCCCTGGCCGGCTCCTGGATCGAGAAGGGCGAGGCCTACGGGCTGGCCCTGCGCCCGCCGGCCGGCTGGACCGGCGCCGCCCGCTACCGGTCCGCCACCGCCGCCGACCCCGCGCAGCGGCCGAGGCTGACCCTGGACTACCTGGCGCCGACCGCGCCGGGCGCGGCCGAGCTGGTCACCGTGACCGGCGGCGACGCCGGGCTGGTCGTCGGCTGGAACGCCCCGACCGACCGCGGCTCGGTCGGCGAGATCGGCTACGGCGTCCGGGTCGAGACCTCCGACGGCACGCTCGTCAAGGAGCTCGCCACGGCCGACGTCCGGGCCGTCTTCACCGGCCTGGACAACGCCCGCTCGTACCGCGCGGTGGTCACCGCCCGGAACAGCTACGGCAGCGCCGCCCCGGTCGCCTCGGCACTGGTCCAGGGCACCCCCGCCGCCGGCGGACCGGACCAGTACCGCGGCTTCGTCCAGGAGTACCTGGAGGCCCGCAACAAGGTGAAGATGAAGGCCGGCTTCACCGCGCCGGACGCCGCCGCCGAGGCCGCGCACGGCACCGTCTTCGTCGACCTGCTGGCCACCCAGGAGGCCTCGCTGGTCGCCAACCGCGAGGCGCTCGCCACCCAGAACCAGCTGTACACCGCGGCCGCCGTCACGCTGACGGACGTCGTCGTCGACCAGCAGACGGCCGGCAGGGTCGTGGTGCGGGCCACCGTCAAGGACTCGGTGATGATCCGGTCCAACGGCGTGGACTCCCCGAGCGAGAGCTCCGGCCCGGCGCGGTTCGAGTTCACCGTCGGCCCGACGGTGGTGCTCGCGTCCGAGGCCGACGACGTCGCGGCGCAGCAGAAGCTCTCCTCCTCCGCCGCCGCGCAGGCCCAGGTCGAGGTCGCGGACGCCGCCCAGCCCGACCCGGCGGACGGCCAGAAGGCGATCCCGCTGGACGCCAACGGCTTCCCGGTCCAGCCGGAGCAGCAGGCCGCCGGCGCCGTCCAGGCCGGGTACAACTACAACGGCACGGCGAACTGGGCCCGGAACAACGTCAACATTCCCAAGGAGTTCCCGCAGGACTGCACCAACTTCGTGTCCAAGGCGCTGTACTACGGCGGCGGCATGAAGGTCCGGTACGGTTTCAAGACCTTCGACAGCGCCTGGTGGACCAACGACTACTGGATGTTCGGCTGGCACATCAACCGGAGCTACACCTGGGCCGGCGCGGCCAACCTGCACCGGCACCTGCTCAACCACCGGTACTCGACCTGGCTGCGGTGGACCTCCGAGGCCCGGCCCGGTGACATCGTGTTCTTCAAGTGGAAGAAGGAGTCCCGGATCAACCACGCCGCGGTGGTGGTCAGCTGGGGCGCCTCGATGGAGCTCCGTCAGCACGGCCGGACGGGTGTCACCACCCTGAACGAGGTCCTGTCGTACTACCGGCAGAAGGGCGACCCGATCGAGTGGTTCGTCGTCGTCCGCCCGCTCGGGTCCAACTGATGGCGGCGGGGCGGCCGGTCGCGGCCTCACTGGCGGCCGTGCTCTCGGCCGCCCTGGCGGCGGTGTGCTCCAGCGGTGCCCCGGACGCCGAGCTCGCGCACGCCGGCGACTACGCCGCCCATCCTCACCTGCGGGTGACGGGGTACCCGGTGCCCGGGACGCTGGACGTCGTCCAGCAGGTCGTCTGGCGGCTCGCCGACGGCGCCGGGGGGCGGCTGGAGAAGCTGGCCTCCTCGGACGGCTCGGCCGCCGAGCACCGGGCCGCCGCGGCCGCCTGGGTCGGCGAGTACCAGCAGGGTGCCAGGGGATCGGTCACCGCAGACTTCGGTGACGACCCGGCCGACCGGCAGACCGTGCGGCTCGGCTTCCACGACACCGGCCAGGTGAAGGAGCTCACGCTCCGCCTGGACGGGCGGGCGGGCGACGCCGGCTGGCGGGTCCTGCTGAAGTAGTCCGCTGCTTGACACCCCCTGGCGACGGGCGGGCGTTCCTCCGGGAACGCCCGCCCGTTCGCGTTCGGGCCGCCCGTCCGCATCCGCCGGCCCGTTCGCGTCCGGCCGCCCCGTCGAGGCCGCCGGGACGGGCGCCCGTCCCGAGCGGCGCTTGTCCCGGGCGGCGCCGGCCGGGACCGCGCCGGCCGGACCACCGCTCCGGTCAGACCACGGCGCCGGCCTTGACCACGTACTTCAGGTGGCGCTCCGGGGCCGTCAGCACCCCGAGGTCGGCCAGCGGATCGCCGTCCACGAGCAGCAGGTCGGCGTGGGCGCCGGGCGCGAGGGTGCCGAGCCGCCCCTCCATCCCGAGCAGCCGTGCCGCGGTGCTGGTCGCCGAGCGGATCACGTCGGCGGCCGGTTGCACCTCCGCGCGGAGCCGGAACTCCTCCAGCTGCGCCGGGTGCAGCGGCCCGAGCAGGTCGCTGCCGTAGACCAGGTTGGCGCCCGCGCGGTGGGCGCGTTCCAGTGCCGACAGCCCGGCGTCGCGGACCTCGGCCAGCTTGCGCCGGGAGGACTCGGGCAGGCCGGAACGGGCGCCGAGCTTCGCCGTCTGCTCGTACGCGACCAGGGTCGGCACCAGGAAGGCGTCCTTCTCCACCAGCAGCGCGAGCGTCTCGTCGTCGATCAGGTTGCCGTGCTCGACGCAGCGCACGCCGGCCCGCAGCGCCCGGGCGACGGCACGCGGGTGGTAGGCGTGCACGGTGACGTAGCGGTTGTGGTTCTCCGCCTCCTCGACGGCGGCCCGGATCTCCTCCTCGCTGTACTGGACGGCGGCGATCTCGTCGTGCGGTGAGGCGACACCGCCGGAGAGCAGCACCTTGAGGTGGGCGGCGCCCTTGCGGAACTCGTCGCGGGCGGCGGCACGGACGGCGTCCACGCCGTCGGCGATCCGGGCGAAGTTCGGGCGGGAGTCGCAGCAGGGCGGCGCGTCCTCGCCGAGCGGGCGCAGGTCGCCGTGACCGCCGGTCTGGGAGAGCGCCTTGCCGCCGTGGATCAGCCGGGGGCCGGGCACCAGGCCCTCGTCGAGGGCGCGGGCCATGCCGTGGTCGGCGCCGCCGACGTCCCGGACGGTGGTGAAGCCGCGGCGCAGCATCCGGCCGGCCTCGGCGAGGGCCCGCACGGTGAGGTAGCCCGGGGTCATGCTCGCCACGGCCTGGAGGTCGAGGGTGGTCACCAGCAGGTGGACGTGGGCGTCGATCAGGCCGGGCAGCACGGTGGCCCCCCGGGCGTCGATCACCCGGACGCCCTCGCCGGGCGCGGGCGGGCGGCCGGTGCCGGTGGCGGCGATGCGGCCGTCGGCGACCTCGATCCACCCGGCGTCGGTACGGGTGCCGGTCTCGGGGTGGAGCAGGTGGGCATGGGTGATCAGCAATCGGCTCATGACGAGGTTCCCCCGGAAGCAGAGTTCAATACGACCTGTATTGAATACACCATGTATCGTGATGTTGTGAATCCACCCCCGGCCGCAGACGGCTCCCCCAGACCCCCGCGCCGACGCGTCCACACCCGGGCGCGGATCCTCGCGGCCGCGAGCGACCTGTTCCTGACCGCCGGCTACGGGCGGACCAGCATCGAGGACATCTGCGGCGCCGCCGGCTACACCCGCGGCGCGTTCTACTCGAACTTCGCCACCAAGGAGGACCTGCTGCTGGCGCTCTTCGACGAGCAGGCGGCGGGCCGGATCGACGAGCTGGACCGGCTGGCGGTGGCCGCTGCGGCACTGGCACCGCAGGAACGCGCCCGGCGGCTGGTCGAGGCGCTGCTGCGGGTGGAGCCGGCCGAGACCGGCTGGATCCTGCTCTTCCTGGAGTTCCGGCTGCTGGCCGCCCGGACACCGGGCCTGGCCGAACGCGTCGCGGAGCACGACCGGGAGGTGTCCGCGGCGCTGGCGGCCGTCCTGGAGCGGGCCCTGCCCGGGCTGGTTCCGCCGGGCGCGGGGGCCGGGCAGGCCGCCGCGGTGATCCTGGCCGCCCGGGAGGGCCTGCTGGCCCGGACCGCGGCTGGCGGTCCGGCGGCGGAGGAACTGCTGGCGGCGACCACGGCGGTCCTGGGCGGGCTGCTGGGCTGAGCCCCGCGCCCCACCGGAGGCGAACGCGGCGGAGGGCGGCACCCGTTGCGCACGGGTGCCGCCCTCCGGGGCGGTGGCGGCGCCGTAGCCGGCCGACGTGGCGGCGGGCCGGGGCCGCGAACGGGCGGTGCCGAGGTCAGATGATCAGGCTGAGCGGCATGATCAGGGCGATGGCGACCACCGAGATCACCGTCTCCATCACCGACCAGGACTTCACGGTCTGGCCGACGCTCATCCCGAAGTACTCCTTCACCAGCCAGAAGCCGGCGTCGTTGACGTGCGAGAAGAAGAGCGAGCCCGCGCCGATCGCCAGCACCAGCAGGGCCGCGTGGGTCGACGACATGTCGGCGGCCAGCGGGGCCACGATGCCCGCGGCGGTGATGGTGGCGACGGTGGCCGAGCCGGTGGCCAGCCGGATCAGGACGGCGATCAGCCAGCCGAGCAGCAGCGCCGAGACGTGCCACTTGCCCGCCCACTCGCTGACCGCGTTGCCCACGCCGACGTCGATCAGGGTCTGCTTGAAGCCGCCGCCCGCACCGACGATGAAGACGATGCCCGCGATCGGGCCGAGCGACCTGCCCACGGTGTCGGCGATCCGGTCCTTCGAGAAGCCGGCCGCCCGGCCGAGCGTCAGCATGCCCAGCAGCGTCGCGGCGAGCAGGGCGATCAGCGGCGAGCCGATGAAGTCGAACACCCGCTGCGGCATCGCCTTCGGGTCGTCGATCACGACGTCGGCCAGCGCCTTGCCGAGCATCAGCACGACCGGCAGCAGGATGGTCGCCAGCACGGCACCGAAGGACGGGGTCCGCTCGGGCTTCTCGGTCTCCACCGGGGTGGTGGTCGCCGGGATCGCCAGCGGACCGACCCAGCGCTCGGCGACCCGGGAGAACAGCGGGCCGGCGATGATCAGGGTCGGCACCGCGATCAGCAGGCCGAGCGCCAGGGTGACGCCGAGGTCGGCCTTCAGCGCGTCGACGGCCACCAGCGGGCCCGGGTGCGGCGGGACGAGCCCGTGCAGCACCGAGAGGCCGGCCAGCGCGGGGATGCCGATCCGCATCAGCGGGACGTTGCCGCGGCGGGCGACCAGCAGCACGATCGGTATCAGCAGGACGACGCCGACCTCGAAGAACAGCGGCAGACCGAGGACGGCCGCGATCAGGGCCATCGCCCACGGCAGCGCCCGGGGACCGGAGCGGGACAGCACGGTGTCCGCGATGATGTTCGCCCCGCCGGAGTCGGCGAGCAGCTTGCCGAGCATCGCGCCCAGGCCGATCAGCAGGCCGACGCCGGCGACCGTGGCGCCGAAGCCCGTCGAGAAGCTGGAGAGCAGCTTGTCGAACGGGGCTCCCGCGACGGCGGCCAGCAGGCCCGAACCTATGGTCAGGGCGAGGAACGGGTGCAGCTTCAGTCTGGTGATCAGCAGCACGATGGCGCCGATGCTGAGCAGCACCGCGAACAGCAGCCGGGAATCGCTGCCGGTGTGCGGCAGGGCCGGTGGGGCGGCCGCGAGCACGAGGGTGGGGGACATCAAGCGAGGTCTCCATTGACGGGCCGCAGCAGTGCCACGGCCATCTCGACGAGTTGGTCGGGGGACGGGCCGACGTCCAGGACGGCGCCGCGCTCGTCCGCTGCGAGGGGTTCCAGGGCGGCGTACTGCGAGGCGAGCAGCGACGGCGGCATGAAGTGGCCGGCGCGGTGGGCGAGCCGGTCCTCGACCAGCCCGTGACCACCGCTGAGGTGCAGGAAGAAGGCGCCCGGGCAGGCCTCGCGCAGGGTGTCGCGGTAGCGGCGCTTCAGCGCCGAGCAGGTGACCACGCCGCCGGTGCCGGCCTCGGTCCGCTCCTTGAGCCAGCCGCCGAGGGCGCGCAGCCAGGGGGCGCGGTCCTCGTCGTCCAGCGGGATGCCGGCCGACATCTTGGCGATGTTGGCCGGCGGATGGAAGTCGTCCGCCTCGCCGTAGGGCAGGTCGAGGCGGTCGGCCAGGAGACGGGCGACGGTGGTCTTGCCGACACCGGAGACGCCCATCACCACGACCGTGAGGGGGCCGGGAGTGGTGGGTCCGGGGGTGTCGTGGTTCTCGACGCTGAGAGCCATGGGTGGTGCTCCTTCGTTGCAGGCCGCCACTATCACCCCAAAGATATGACGTATTCAAGTGTCGGAAACCAAATCGTCATACTTTTGATCCTGGGGGCGGCAGGGCCGGAGCCTGGCGGGCGGCCCACGGGAGCGTGGCAGTCGGCCCGCCGGAACCCTGCGGCCGGACGGCCGGCCCCGGGTCGCGGGGCGAGGGCCGCGCGGCGCGGGGCGGCGGGGCGAGGGCCGCGCGGCGCGGGGCGGCGGGTGACGTCTAGGCTGGGCGGATGGAGATCCAGGGACTGCCCGGCCGCCTGCTCGCCGAGCTCGGACCGGCCATCGCGTCCGGGGAGGTTCCCGTGGGTGCGGTGCTGCGCACCGAGGAACTGGAGGAGCGGTTCGGGGTGTCGCGGACGGTGGTCCGCGAGGCGGTGCGGATCCTGGAGGGGATGCGCATGGTGGCGCCCCGCCGCCGCGTCGGCATCACCGTCCAGCCGAAGTCCGACTGGGACGTCTTCGACCCGCTGGTCATCCGCTGGCGGCTGGCGGGCAGCGACCGGCCGGCGCAGCTGCGTTCGCTCGGCTCACTGCGGGTCGCCGTCGAGCCGGCCGCGGCCGGCCTGGCCGCACGGCACGCCAGCGACGACGAGCGGCGTCAACTCAGCGCACTGGCGGTCGAGTTGACGATGACAGCACGCGCCGCCGACCTGGAGACCTTCCTCCAGCACGACATCGCCTTCCACGCCACCGTGCTGCGGGCCTCCGGCAACGAGATGTTCGCCCACCTCGGGGACACCGTCGGGGCGGTGCTGACCGGCCGCACCGAGTACGATCTGATGCCTCATCAGCCGGAGCCGTACGCGGTCCGGCTGCACCGCGAGGTCGCGGAGGCGATCTGCGCGGGGGACGCCGCACACGCCGAGCGGGCGATGCGGACGATCGTGGCCGGGGCGCTGGAGGAGCTCGACCAGCAGCTGGGCCGGCCCGAGGCCCCGACGGGGCTTTCCGGTACAGATCAGACGATTTGACGGCAGTTCGGTGAATTCGGGCGCATAGTCCGGGTGCGGCAGGGCAGAGTGTTCTCCGGGGGCGCGTTTCGTGCGCCCGTCCCGCACGCCTGCCACCGTCGACCGCGCTGGGGGTCGCCCGATGTCCGTCGCACGCCGTCGCCGCCGTCTGCCCGACGAGGTGCGGACCGCCGCCGTCCGGGCGGTGCTCTGCCTGGCCTTCACCCTGGTCGGCCTGCTGGTCGCGACGCTGGCCTCGTTCGCGGGCAGCTGGCTGCTGACACCCGCGCTGATGGCGATGGGGCTCGGGGTGTTCGGCTCGGCGTGGTGCCTGCTGGAGATCATGATCTCGCGCCAGGTCGCCGCCCAGCGGATGCGCGGACCGAACTCGGCGTCGCCGATGGCGGGCAGCCGGGCGCCCTCCGGGCCGCGGCCGCTCCCCCGCCCGGCCGGGCCGCCCGGAGGCACGCCCCCCGGCGGCCCGGCACCGCGCGGCCCGGTGGCGGGAGGTCCGCCGCGTCAGCCGCGGGTGCCGACCGCGTAGCCGTACGGCTCGGGCCGCTCGTGGGCGGCGGGCGGTGACCGGCGGCCGCTGACCGCTGGCCGCTGACCGGCGGCCGAGTCAGGCCGGGACGACGGCCCGGAAGTGACTGGTGAGCCGGCCCGCGTCGTCCAGGACGTGGAGGACGAGCATCGGCGGCTGGTCGAAGGTCACGTCGGCGCTGCCCTCGCAGGCCAGCGAGACGGTGGAGACCACGCCGGGGGCCACCAGCACCGGCAGCCCGGCGAGCGTGGTGGCCGCGCCCGTGTGGGCGTGGCCGCAGAGCAGGGCGGCGACCCGGGGGTGGCGGGCCAGCACCTCGGTGAGGCGCTCCTCGCCGAACTGGCGGATCGGGTCGACGTACGGCAGGTGCAGCTCGGCGGGCGGGTGGTGGAAGGCCACCAGCGCGGGCAGCTCCTGGCGGCCGTCGGCGAGGCGGGCGTCCAGCCAGGCCAGCGTCTCGTCGTCAAGCAGGCCGTCGTCGCGGCCGGGGATCGAGGAGTCGAGCATCAGGAGGTCGGCGCCCGGCAGTTCGTGCCGCCGGTTGACCGGTCCCGCGGTGGGCGCCTCGCCGAGCAGCACCTCCCGGTAGGCCTCGCGCCGGTCGTGGTTGCCGGGACAGGTGAGCACCGGGTGACGGGAGGCCAGCACCTTGGCGACCTGCTCGTACTCCGCCGGCAGGCCGTGGTCGGCGAGGTCGCCGGTGACCAGCACGGCGTCCAGCGAGCCGGGCAGGGCGTTGAGGTACGCCATCACCTGCTCGGCCCGCCGGTACGCGCGGATGCCGGAGTCGCCTTCGTGGTCCTGGCCGATGTGGATGTCACTGAACTGAGCGATCGTCACCATGCGGACACGCTAATACGATCACCGGACGGCCGTCACCCGACAGAGCGTCACGAAGCGGGGGCCTCCGCGGGGCGCTTGAACATCCGGGTCGCGGTGATCTCGCCGTGGATGGCCGGGCCGTCCGGGTCCGGGGCGGCCGGCAGGCCCGGCCGCAGGTGCTCCTCCACCGAGATGTACTTGAGGCCCGCCCGCAGGTCGGCGTCGTTGCGCAGCCGGATGACCAGCGGGAACTCGGCCAGTGCAGTGGTGTCGAAGAGACCGGTGGTGTAGATCAGCTGGACGCCGAGCGCGTCGGCCACGGCCCGCTGGAGCTCCAGCAGGTAGGTGGCGTTGGCGCGGCCGATCGGGTTGTCCAGGAAAAGCGTCCCGGCGTGCCGCAACTGCGACTGGCCGCGGTCGTTGGCGCGCAGCGCGGCCATGGTGCAGTACAGCGCGATGGCCGCGGTGAGCAGCTGGCCGCCGGAGAAGACGTCGGACATCTGGCCGACGCCGACCCGTTCGGCGCGCAGCACGGCGTCGGGCTTGAGGATCTCGACGGAGACGCCGCGCGGGCCGATCGCGGCGGCGACGCCGCGCAGCAGCAGGGACATGCCGTCGCGGCGCAGGTCGCTGTTCTTCTTGACGGCGGCGCGGGTGGCCTCGTCGATCACCTCGCCGAGGCGCTCGACCAGGGTGGCGTGGTCCGGGTCCTCGAAGCGGATCCGGAGGAACTCCTGGCCGGACCACTCCCCGAGGCCCTCCGGCAGGCGGGAGAGCCGCTGGGCGGCGCGCAGCGTGGTGAGGGAGGACTCGACCAGGCCGCGCAGGCGGTCGACGATCGAGCCGCGGTTGCGCTCCAGCTGGGCGAGTTCGTCGGTGAGCACGCGCAGCCGGGGGGCGAAGGCGGTGGCCCAGGCGGCGGCGTGGTCGGGCAGGGCGGAGGCGGGCAGTTCGCGGATCTGCTGCCGGGCCGGGGTGCGGACGGCCTCGTAGCGGGCCGCGTTGGCGTGCCGGACGAGCGCGTCGGAGGCGTCGCGGACGGCGAGTTCGGCGGAGGACAGCTCGCCGGCGGCGGTGCGCAGCGCGCGGCGGGCGTCGGCGGCGGCCGTCCGGGCGTCGGCGAGCGCGCCGAGGTAGGGCTCGGCCGGCTGGCCGTCGTCGTCCTGGTGTTCGCGCAGGCCGTCCCTGAGCTGGCCGGCGTGCTCGTCGAAGTCGGCGGCGGCGGCCTGGGCGGCGTCGAAGGTGCGCTGCAGGTCGGCGTGGGCGGTGCGGGCGTTGTCCACCGTCTCGCGGCGCTCGGCGAGGCGGCTGGTGGCGGTGCGCAACAGGGCCTGGGCGTGCTCGGGGTCGGTGGGGACGAGGTCCTCGGGCAGCTCGGTGTGGGCCTCGCCGTCGGCGGGGGCGGAGCGCTCGGCCTCGCCGCGCAGGCGGCCGAGCTGCTCGCTGGCGGCTGCGGCACGGGCCTCGATGGTGGCGACCAGCTCCTCGGCGCGGGCTGCGGCGGCCTGCCGCGCCGGGCCGTCGGCGCCGTCGGGGCTGCCGAGCAGTTCCTCGGCACGGGTGCGGACCTTGTTGGTGAGGCGGTCGAGTTCGGTCGCGGCGGCGGCCTCGTCGCCCTCGGCGCGGGCCTGTTCGGCGCGCAGGTCGGCACCGACGCCGACCTTCTCGTAGAGCTGGGAGGCCGCGCGGTAGGCCTCGCGCAGGGCGGGCAGCGCGGCGGGCGCCGTGTCGGACGGCCCGTCGGCCTGCTCGGCGGCGGGGATCTCGGCACGCTCGGCGCGCAGCGCGCGGGCGGTGCGGCGGGCGTCGTCGGCGGCGCGCTGGGCGGCGCGGCGGTCCTCGTCGCAGGTGCGGGCGCGTTCGGCGCACTGGGCCTGGCGGCGGTCGCACTCGGTGGCGTCGTCGGCGAGCTCCCGCAGCGAGCGCGTCCAGCCGGCGCGTTCGCGCAGCCGGAAGGCGAGGCCGGAGAGGGCGTCGGCGCGGCGGCGGGCGCGCTGGGCGGCCTCGCGGTGCTCCTCGTGGGCGGAGGCGGCGGCGGCGTGGTCGGTCTCCGCCTCGTCGTGGTCGGCGCGCAGGGTGCCCAGGGCGGCGCCGGCCTGCTCGGCGTGCTCGCGGGCCGCCTCGGCGGCGGCGGCGAGCTCGGCGAGGGTGCCGGGCGGGCAGCTGGCGTGCCAGGAGGCGAGGCGGGCGGCGAGGGCGCGGTCGCCGCCGAGGCGGGCGGCGAGTTCGCGGATGTGCTCCTCGCGGGCGGTGGCGCGGGCGCGCAGTTCGCGGCGCTCGCCGTCGGCGGCGGACTCGTCGTGCATGGCCGGGTTCGGCGGGACGAGGAAGAACGCGGGCTCGCCGGTGATCGGGGCGACGAGCGAGGCGGCGGCTCCGACGGCGACGGTGGAGCGCGGCAGCAGGGCGGCGGCCTGGAGGGTCTCGCGGGCCCGGTCCAGCGAGTTGGGGTCGGTGATGACCACGCCGTCGACGAGTTCGGGGCGGGCGGCGAGGATCGCCTCGTGGTCCGCCGGGTCCACGGACTGGGCGAGGTAGCGCCAGCCGGGAAGGGCGGGGATGCCGTGCTCGGCGAGGTACTCGACGGTGGCGAGGACGTCCGGGCCGGGCGGCAGCAGGCCGCCGTCGCCGAGGGCGGCGAGGATGCGGGAGTCGTCGGCGGCGGCGGTGCGCAGGTCGAACAGGGTGCGCTCGGCGGTGGCGATGGCCTCGTCGAGCAGCTCGCGCAGGTACTCGGCGTTGCGGTCGAGGACGGCGGGGGTGAGGAAGCCGGCCTCCTCCTCGGAGCCGTCCTGGTAAGGCGTGAGGGAGAGCAGGTCGGCCAGCCGGGGCTCGGTGGCGAGCAGGGCGGCGGTGCGCTGCTCGGTGGCGAGGGCCTGGGCGGCGGCCTTGCGGCCGTCGTTGGCGCGGGCGGCGGCGAGTTCGGCGCGGCCGGTGGCGGCGGCGGCCTCGCGCAGCCGGGCGGCGGCGGACTCCGCGGCGGTCCGGGCCTGGGCGAGTGCGGCGCTGGCCGTCTTCTCGACGTCCGCGGCGTGCAGGGCGGCCCGGGCCGGGTCGACACCGCCGTCGGCGTCGATGAAGCCGGCGGCGACGGCGGCCTCGGTCTCCTGCTCGACCTCGGCGAGGCGCTGACGCAGGTGGTCGGCCTCGCTGCGGGCCTTCTGGGCGGCGGTGGCGGCCTCGGTGGCGTCGCTCTGGGCCTTGGCGCCGTCGGCCTGGAGCTCGCCCGCGCGTTCCTCCTCGGTGTCGGCGCGGCCCTCGGCGGCCGCGGCGGCGGCTTCGAGGGCGCGGGCCAGGGCGGTGGCGGCGAGGGCGCGGGCGGCCAGGGCGGGGGCGGCGTCCAGCTCGGCCTCGCGGATGGCGGCGGCGACCCGGGCCACCCGGTCGGCGGCGACGCGCTGGCGGAGCACGGCCTCGGCGGCCTGCCAGGCGGAGTGCAGGGTGCGGGCGTCGGTCAGCTCGCGGCGCAGCGCGGCGGCCTCGGCGGTGGCGGCGGCCAGGCCCAGGGCGGCGTGCCGGTGGGTGAGTTCGGCGGTGATCAGGGTGTGCCGGGTGCGGTCGGCCTCGGCGGCGGTGACGGCGCCCGCGGCGGCGGCGACCTCGATGGCGAGGTCCTGCGCGCGGTCGCGTTCGGCGGCGGCGCGGGAGGTGAGGGCGTGGGCGAGCCGGCGGGTGCGGCGCTCGGCGGTGCGGTGGGCGTCGCGGACGGTCTCGCGGGCGGCGGTGGCCTCGGCGATCCGCTCCAGCAGGTCGAGCGAGCCGGCGGTGAAGTCGCGTTCGGCGGTGAGCTCGGATCGGCGGCCGAGCTTGGCGGCGAAGCCGTGGACGAGGTCGGCGAGGCCGTCGGTGTCGCGGGTGTCGGTGACGGCGCGCAGCAGGAGGTCGGTGAAGTCGCTGTCGTGCTTCACCGCGAAGAGTCCGGCCGCCTCGCCCTCGTCGGCGTTCATCTCGCGCTGGTAGCGGAAGAGTTCGGGGTCGAGGCCGAGGTCGCCGAGGTGTTCCGTCCAGCGGTCGTGGCCGTCCTCGAAGACCAGGTCCAGGTGGGGGTGGGCCTTGCCGGCCTCGGTGAGGGCGTCGCGGAAGCCCTTCATGGTGCGGCGCCGGCCGCGTGCCTTCTGGTCGCCGGCCAGGCTGACCCGCTCGGCGACCGGCAGCGAGTCCAGGGTGAGGCCGGGACCGGGGCGGAACGAGTACCAGGTCTCGGCGAACTTGCGCGGGTCGGAGGAGACCTGCCGGCCGCGCCACTCGCTGACCTTGCCGACCACGATCAGCTCGCCGGTGACGGTGTGCTGCCACTCCAGCGCGACGTGGCCGCAGTCGTCGGCGAGCAGGAACTTGCGCAGCACGCCGGAGCTGGCGCCGCCGAGGGTGTTGCGGTGACCGGGGAGCATCACCGAGAAGATCAGCTTGAGCAGGACGGACTTGCCGCCGCCGTTCTCCAGGAAGAGCACGCCGGCCGGGGCGGGGCGGCGGACCGGGCCGTCGGTGTCCTCGCCGAAGAGGCCGATCTGCTGCGGGGCCGGGTCGGCGACGGGCTCGCCGACACCGCGCAGGTCGAGCACCGTGTCGGCGTAGCGCGCGCCGGCCGGTCCGATCGAGTAGAGGCGGACCCGGTTGAGCTCGTACATGTGCGGCGGTTCTCCAGTGCGGGTGGGTCAGAAGGCTCGGGTGGGGCTCTGGGCGGTCGGAGGCCCCGGGGGCCCGGGTGGGCTCAGAGCGAGTGGAACGGCAGGCCGGCGTCGGCGACCAGCTCGTCGCCGGTGTCCGGCGGCAGCAGGCTGGCGGTCCCGTCGGACACCGGGACGACGCCGAGGTCGAGCAGCTCGGCCATGGCGGCGCTGCCGGCCAGGTCGCGGACCTGGAGCTGGTAGCGGGCGGTGGTGCGGTAGGTGCCGCCGGCGTCGTCCGAGGTCTTCTGCAGGAAGCCGGAGTCGACCAGGAACATCACCGCCTTGGCGACGATGCCGATGGTCGAGCCGGAGAGCCGGCGGGCGTCCTTGGTGGCGCCGGTGGCGGTACGCCGGGCCCAGACCCGCCAGGCGGCCTCCAGGCCGGGGGCGTCGCTCTGCGGGTCAGTGTTGGCGCCGTCCACCTCGGCCTGCTCCTCCAGCCGGCGGCAGGCCTGGCGGACGAAGGAGTCGACGCCGTTGACGGTGATCCGGCCGAGGTAGCCGTCGTCGGCGAGGTCCTCGGGGCGGGGGAAGGCCATCGCGGCGACGGCGAGGTGGGCGAGGCCGTGCAGGAACCGGTCGGTGGACTCGGAGGCGGCGCGCCGCGAGTAGTCGCCCATCCGGACGGCGAAGACGGAGTCCTCGGCGGCGGCCACGGCCATGCCGGCGCGCGGCGAGACCTCCAGGACGACCAGGCCCATGCCGGTTGCGACGGCGTCGGCGAGGCGGGCGAACGGAGGGTCCTCCCGGTGGCGGCGGACCAGCTCGGCGTACTCGGCGTCACGAGCCGGGAGGAGCTTGGCCTGGAGGCCGAAGGAGACCAGCCGGGCCGCGTCGGCGACGTCGGCCGGGGTGATCGCGGCGGGCGCGGCCGGCTCGGTCTCGGGTGCCCAGGACGTGTCGTGGTGGGTCGTCACGGGCGGTGCTCCTCGGTGCTGTTGCGGTGCGTGCGGGGCCGGTGGGGCTGGTGAGGTCTGCGGGCGCAGGTGCGACGGGTGCCGGGGAGGCCGGCGCCGTCGCGGTGCGTACGGGGGTGGCCGGTACGGGGCCGGCCGGTACCGGGGTCACCGGCACGGGGCCGCCCGGTACGGGGGTGGTGACCGGTCGTCAACTGGCGTCCTTGCGGTCGGCCGCCATGCCGGCCGCGTCGAGCAGGGCGCTGCCGACGATGAGGTCGGCGCCGCCGAACTCCGGGTCGCGCAGCGGGGTGCCGTCGTCGACCGCGAAGAGCAGCCGCTCCTCGCCCTGCCGGTAGGCGGTGCCGACCGGCGGGCTGGCCGCGTGCACGGCCAGCAGGGCGACCAGGTAGGGCAGCTCCGGGTCCTGCTTGCGGGCGTCGGCGAGCAGGCCGGAGAGCCGGCGGGGGGCGTCGGCCGGCAGGTCGAGCAGCTCCAGCGCCGACTCCAGCTGTGCCTCGGAGAACCGGCTGTCGTCGGGGGTGGCGACGAGGTCCGGGTCGGGCAGCTCGGCGCCCAGGTGCTCGCGCTCGACCGGCGGGGTCAGCAGCAGGTCGACCAGGTCGGTGACGCGGACGGAGACGGGCGTGCGCAGGCCGGTGCCGCGGGCGAAGAAGGCGCCGGTGGGCCGGACGGCCTGCTCCAGCGGCAGGCGCAGCACGGGCGCGAGCAGCTGGCCGTAGAGGTCGATGCCGCTGCGGGCGCCGGGGGCGGCGAAGGCCTGGCGGTCCTGCTCGGCGCGGAACAGCGGGCCGGCCTCCAGCAGGCGGGTCTGCAGCTGGGTGTGGCGGCGGATGCAGTCCTTGACGATGTCGACCAGCTCGGCGGCCCGGCGCTTGTGCTCGGGCTCCACGGCCTCGTCGCGGGCCTTACGGATGTTGGTGAGAATCGCGTTCTCGTGCCGGTAACGGTCGGCGATGTGGTCGAGCGCCTCGTCGATGAGGTCCGGGATGGCCTGCATCCAGTCGACGGCGCGGACGTTGCGCCGGGTGGCGTCGAGGGCGCGGCGCAGCGTCTCGGCGTACTGGACGGTGCGGTAGCGGGCCTGCTCGGCGGCGAGCTGGGCGTCGGCCAGGCGGCCCCGGCGGATCAGCACCTCCAGCTTCACCTCGGCGGCGATCTGGGCCGAGGTGACGTCGGTGTCGAGCGCGCCGACCAGGACGTTGACCGCCTCGTCGGTGGTGCGCAGGTAGACGCCGCCGTCGGGGCCGGGCACCTCCTCGATCAGCTTGAAGTCGTAGTCGCGGCGCACGTACGCGCCGTCCGCGCCGAAGGTGCCGTAGACGGCCCGGAAGCCGCGGTCGACACTGCCGACGTTGATCAGCGACTCCAGCACCCAGCGGGCCACCCGCTCGTGCTCGGCGGTGGGCCGGCCGGCGGCCTGGGCGGCGACGCGGGGCAGCAGCCGGGCCAGCACTATGTCGCGGTCGGCCCCGGTGTCGAAGTCCATGTGCAGGGTGACCAGGTCGATCGCGGCGAGGCCGACCTCGGCCATCGCGTAGCCGCCGTACTCGCCGGCCAGCATGCCCTTGCGGTTGTCCAGGTCGTGCAGCGGGGCGGTGCAGGCCAGCGCCTTGAGCCGGCGGGCGAGGCCCTCGTCGGCTGCGGGGCCGGGCGCGGGCCGCGCGGCGGCGGTGGCGGGCCCGGCGGGCGGCCGGAGCCCGTGCTCGGTGGGCGGGTCAGCGATGGCGGTCACGGAGGACAAGATTAGAGGTAGTCGCCGACATCGACCGAAACGGACCTTACGGGCGGGCGGGAGCAGGGGTCGAAGGCGGTCCACTAGAACTGGATTTCGAGAAAACCATCTCGTGGCGCGCCCGGCCCCGCCATCATGCGTCCTATGATCACCAGACTGGTACGAGGCGGCCTCGCCGCCGCACTGGCCGCGACCACCCTCGCCGCGGGCGCCGCCGTCTCCGTCGCCGCGACCACCGCCCGGACTGCGGTCACCGGCCCGAACGTCAGCGTGACCCAGGCCGGGAACTACCCGATCTTCCCGGTCGACAACACCAACTTCGCGGTGACGTGGACGTCCAACGGCACCGCCGACCTCACCGGGCCCACCCGGCTGACGGTGGACCTGCCGCCGGGTCTGACGACCAGCGGCGCCGCCTTCACCGCCGCCCCGGCCGACTACACCTTCACCGAGACCGTCTCCCCCGACGGCCGCCGCCTGGAGGCCGTCTTCACCGGCACCCGGGCCCCGGGGCGTAGCGAGTTCATGAAGGTCTACGTGGCCTCGCACGGCACCAAGCCGTCCGGGGCGATCACGGTCACGGTCGCCAACGCGGGCGACTCCGACCCCTCCGACAACGTCTCCACCTACCTGCTCGGCAGCGGCCTCCAGCCGCGGGCGACCGCGCCCGCGCCGGCCGTCACCGGGATCGGCACCACCACCGGCCCGGGGACCGGCGGCACCGCCGTCACGGTGAGCGGCAGCCACCTGTCCAACGGCTTCGTGCTGTTCGGCGGCACCCCGGCGAACGGCTCCTGCACCGACACGGCGTGCACCGTGACGGCGCCCGGCGGCTCGGGGAGCGCCCCGGTCACCGTGGTGACGCCGGGCGGCTCGGCCACCGCACCGGCCGCGTTCGACTACACCGGCGCACCGCCCGCACCGCCGGCCGCACCGGTGGTCACCAACCTGACCACCAGGAGCGGCCCGGCCGCCGGCGGCACCCAGCTGTACGTCCAGGGCTCGAACCTGACCTCGGGGACGGTGGCCTTCGGCGGCGTGCCGGCCGGCCACGTCTCCTGCGGGCCGACGTTCTGCTCGGCCACCGCTCCGGCCGGGACGGGCACGGTCGACGTGACCGTCACCACGGCGGGCGGGACCAGCGCGGTCGGCACGGCGGACCGGTACACGTACACCGCGTAGCGGAGGTTCACGAAGGGTGGCCGGGCGCGGTTCGCGTCCGGCCACCGGCCTTTCCGGAGGCCGACTGTCCGGACGTGGCCGCTTCCGGAGGCCGTCGGCGGCCCGGGAGCCCAGGCACTCCCGCGGGGCGTCCGGGCATTCCCTCGCAGCGTCCGGGCACCCCCGAGGCAGAGTTGAACACGTTCAATTCTGCGGTCTAGAGTCGTCCTGCGCGGGTGGGACAAGATCTCACCTGCTCTTCGGCATGTCGGCATGGAGGTTTGCGCGATGAGCACTGAATCCGAGGCGGCGCTGCGGCGGGTACGCCGGTGGCTGGGGATCTTCGTGGTCTGCCTGGTGCTGAGCGGTCTGACGGCCTTCCCGCTGGAGGCCGAGACCAGGTGGCTGGCCGACTTCGCGACCGGGCCGGCCGCCCCCGTCACCGACCACCTGCCGGCCCTGGTCGGCCGGCTCGAACAGGTCCGCGACGGCATCGCCGAGACCAACGCCCGCTACCCCTTCCTCGCCTACGGCACCGACTGGCTGGCCTTCGCCCACCTGGTGATCGCCGCCGCCTTCTGGGGCCCGCTCAAGGACCCGGTGCGCAACGTCTGGGTCATCCGCTGGGCCGTCCTCGCCTGCGCCGGCATCATCCCGCTGGCGCTGATCTGCGGCCCGCTCCGGGGCATCCCGCTGTACTGGCGATTCATCGACATGTCGTTCGGCGTCGTCGGCGTCGTCCCGCTGCTGATCGTGCTGCGCGCGCTGCGTCCGCTGGAGCGGCTCGCCGACGCCGAAACCCGCGCCGCCGCCCGGGCCACCGCCCCGGCCTCCGCCACCGGCTGATCCGTCCGGGGGAACGGCCCGCCGCCCGCCCGGCCCCCGCACACGGGCGGGGCCCGCACGGGCGGCACCGGCCGTCACGCGCAGGCCCTACGATCTGGCTCAACAGCTGTGGGAGGCGGACCGGCGTGGCCGATGCGGTGATCGATCTCAATGCGGACCTCGGTGAGGGGTTCGGACGGTGGACGCTGACCGACGACGAGGCGCTGCTCTCCGTGGTGACCAGCGCCAACGTCGCCTGCGGCTTCCACGCCGGGGATCCGTCGACCATGCGCCGGGTCTGCGCGCTGGCCGCCGAACGCGGCGTCCGGATCGGCGCCCAGGTCTCCTACCGTGACCTGGCCGGCTTCGGCCGGCGTGCGATGGACGTCCCCCCGGACGAGCTCGCCGACGAGATCGCCTACCAGATCGGCGCCCTCCAGGTCTTCGCCCGCGCGGCCGGTTCCCGGGTCTCGTACGTCAAACCGCACGGTGCCCTCTACAACCGGGTGGTCGGCGACTCCGAGCAGGCCGAGGCGGTGGTCGCGGGCGTGCTGCGGGCCGGGGCGGTCTGCGACGGCCCGCTGCCCGTGCTCGGCCTGCCCGGCTCCCGGTTCCTGGCGGTCGCCGAAGGCGTCGGGCTCCCGGTGGTCACCGAGGCCTTCGCGGACCGCGCGTACACCTGGGCCGGCACCCTGGTGCCGCGCCGCGAACCGGACGCCGTGGTGCACGACCCCGAGACGGTGATCACCCGCGCGGTCGGCATCGCCCGGGACGGCACGGTGGAGGCCGTCGGCGGCGAGCCGATCGCCGTCGAGGCGCGCTCGCTCTGCGTCCACGGGGACACCCCCGGCGCCGCGCAGCTCGCCTGGCGGATCCGCGGCGCGCTCGCCTCGGCCGGGGTACGGGTGGAGGCGTTCGCGTGACGGAGGCGGGGGACGCCGGCGCGGGGGACGCCGGCGCGGGGGAGCGGGCCGGAGGCGCAGCGGGCGTCGAGGACACGGAGCGGGCCGGAGGCGCAGCGGGCGTCCGGGGCGTCCGACGCGCGGAGGGCGCGGGCCCTGCGGCGGAACACCCGGTGCCTCCGGAGATCCGAACCGTCGGGGAGCGGGCGCTGCTGGTCGAGGTCGCCGGGGCGGCCGAGGTGGGCGCCCTGTACGCCTGGCTCCGCGAGCGGCAGGCGGCCGGCGAGCTGCCCGCCGTCGAGGAGATCGTCCCCGCCGCCCGGACGGTCCTGCTGGACGGCGTGACCGACGTCCCCGCACTGGCCACCCTGCTCGGGGCGGCCCGCCCGACCGCGGCGACCACGACACCGGGCCCGCTGGTGGAGGTGCCGACCGTGTACGACGGCGCCGACCTCGCCGAGGTGGCCGGGCTCTGGGGGGTCTCCCCCGAGGCAGCCGTCCGGATCCACACCGCGCCCGAGTACGTGGTCGCCTTCTGCGGCTTCGCCCCCGGCTTCGGGTACCTGACCGGTCTGCCGGAGCAGTACGCGGTGCCGCGGCGCGCCACCCCGCGCAGTTCCGTCCCGGCCGGCTCGGTCGCCCTGGCCGGCCCCTACACCGGCGTCTACCCGCGGTCCTCCCCCGGCGGCTGGCAGCTCCTGGGCCGTACCGGCCTGCCGCTCTGGGACGCCGCCCGCGAACCAGCGGCGCTGCTCGCACCGGGCGTACGGGTCCGGTTCACGGCGGTACGGGGCGACCATGGCTGAGCCGGGAGACGTGGCCGAGCCGGGAGACGTGGCCGAGCTGGAGGTCGTCCGGCCCGGCCCACTGACCACCGTGCAGGACCTCGGGCGACGCGGCGTCGCCCACCTCGGTGTGCCCCGGGCCGGTGCGCTGGACGAGCCCGCGCTGCGCGCCGCCAACCGGCTGGTCGGCAACGAGCCGGACGCGGCCGCGCTGGAGACCACCCTCGGCGGGGTCGCCCTGCGCGCGAGCCGGCCGGTGACCGTGGCCGTCACCGGCGCGCCGTCGGCGGTACGCGTGGACGGGCGGGCCGCCGCCTGGGGCGCGCCGGTCTCCGTGCCGGCGGGTGCGCTGGTCGAGGTCGGCGCCGCCACCCACGGCGTCCGCGGCTACCTGGCGGTGGCGGGCGGGATCGCCGTCCCTCCCGTGCTCGGCAGCCGCTCGGCCGACCTGCTCTCCGGCCTCGGCCCCGCTCCGCTGGCCACCGGCGACCGGCTGCCGGTCGGCCCTCCCCCGCAGCCACGGCCGACCCCGGACCTGGTGCCGCTTCCCGCGCCCCCGGCCGAGCTGGTGCTGAGACTGCACCTCGGGCCGCGCGCCGACTGGTTCGAACCCCGGGCGGTGGCCTGGCTGGCCCGCGACCACTACCGGGTCGCCCCGGCCAGCAACCGGATCGCCCTGCGGACGGAGGGCCCGGCGGTCACCCGGTCGCGCGGCGGCGAACTGCCGAGCGAGGGCATGGTGCTGGGAGCCGTCCAGATCCCCCCGGACGGCCTGCCCGTCGTCTTCCTCGCCGACCACCCGACCACCGGTGGCTACCCCGTCCTCGGCGTCGTCCCGCCTGCCGACCTCGCCGCCGCCGCACAGGCCCGCCCCGGGACGCCGCTCCGGTTCGTGCTGCTGCGGGGCCGGTAGCCGCGACGCTGCGGGGAGCAGGACGCGCGGGTCGTCGGGTCACACCGGAACGGTCTGCGGGAACGGTCAAGCCGGACCGGTCAGCGGGAACGGCCCAACAGGGTCTCGGCAATGGCGCGTTGGTCCGGGCTGACGATCGCTCCGCCGGCCCCGCCGGCCTCGATGTCCTCGCGGTCCTCGGTGTCCTCGATGTCCCAGAGGGTGTTCTGCAGGACGCGGGCCAGCGTCCAGCAGGTGGCGCGGGCCGGGTCGAGGGCGAGGGTGTCGGTCAGCAGGTCGAACCGGCGACGGAGCGCGCGCGGGACGTCGCCGGTCGCGGTGAGATCGTCCCAGCGGTTCCGCAAGGCGGGGAGGAGCTCGAACCCCGGATCGCCCGCCAACGGCTTGGGGTCGATGGCGAGCCAGGGCGCCCGGCCGTCCACGCCCGCCGGGGCAAGCACATTGGCGTAGTGCAGGTCCCAGTGGAGCAGGCGGTCGCCCGGTTCGTGCCGGACCTCGCGGAGGGCGGCGGCGCAGTCGGCGAGCAGACGGCGGTCGGCCGGGTCGGCCAGTGCCGCGAGCGCCTCCGGCACCCGGGCCAGCATCGCGTCGGCGACCTCGGCCAAGCTCCGCAGACCGGACGGGGCCTGCTGCTCCGTCAGGCCGGCCAGCAACTCGGCGAGGACGCGCAGGGCGGCGAGGTCGTCCGGGACGGTGAGCAGGGAGCGGTCCGGGTCCAGGCGCTCCAGCAGCATCGATCCGGTCGCCGGGTCGTGGGCGAGCAGCCGGACGGCGCCCCGGCCGTCCCAGGCGCGCAGCGCGACGGGCTCGCCGGCCGTCTCCTCGTCCAGCGGCTGGAGCTTGAGCGCGGCCGGCGTGCCGTCCGCGCGCAGCACCGGGAGGACCAGCCCGACCATGCCGTGGGCGGGCCGGCCGTCGGGGCGCAGCGACCAGCGTTCCAGCAGCCCGGCGGCGAGTGCCGGGAGGCCGGCAGCCCAGTCGCGGCCCGGCTCCCCGAAGAAGTCGGCGAGGGAGGCGGTGAGCGCGGCGGGGACGCGGAACCACGACTCGGGGGTCGTCGGCATGTGGGCGGCTCCTCGGCGACGGGAACGTGCACGGGTCGTGCCACAGTGGCGGGTCGTGCCACTGTGGCGTGACGTGTCGGGGCGGCGCGACGTATCGGGTGGCGTGTCGCGTCATGAGGGCACGACGCGCCGTGGGGCGCGGCATGCCGTGCAGACGTGCCCTGCCGTGCCGTGCGGTGGGGATATGACGCGCCGTGGGGGAAGCGAGACGTCACATCAGCGCGTCACGCACCCGCAGCCTGGCGTGCCAGCCCGGTAGCGGCGGCCTCCGCGAAGCCCTCCGGATTGTCGAACATGATGTTGTGCCCGCAGTCCGGGACCGCCACCAGCTCCACCCCCGCCTCCCGCAACCGGTCCGCACCCACCGGCTCACCGTCCGCCGCCGGGTGGAGGAACGTCCGCGGGACCTCCAGGCCGAGAAGGAGTTCACGCAGGGGCGGCACGGTGCCCCCGGCACGGTGAACGGCGCTGCGATGGAGCGCTTCGGGGCCGGCCAACCGCATGGTGGACCACCAGAGCGGACCGGCCCACTCCTCCGTCTGCTCCCGGCCGCCGGCCAGGAACTCCTCCTCGGTGAAGGAGGCCAGTCCGCCGACGCCCGGCCCGCGAGCCGGGGTGACCGGGTCGAGGCCGGCATCCACCAGGACGAGGTTGGCGACCAGCCCGGGATGCCGGTGCGCCAGCACGATCGCGACCGCACCGCCCATGCTGTGCCCGACCACCTCGACCTGCTCCAGGCCCGCCCCCCGGATCGCAGCGGCGACCGCGTCGGCGTGGGCCTCCAACGTGTACGGGAAGTCCGCAGGCCGGTCACTGATGCCGAACCCCAGCAGATCGAGCAGGAGCGAACGACGCCCGGCCAGCAACGGATGAGCGGCCGCCGCCGCGAAGTAGACCGGCGAACTCGCACCCAGACCATGCAGGAACAACCGAGCCGGCTCGACACCCGGCAACTCCACCCAACGAATCCGGTCGCCGCTCGGGGTCACGGTGGCTTGACGCACGGTCGTACTCCTCATCGATTCACGGGGTGACGTCCCGCGCTCCTGCGCGGGACGCCGGCGTTGGCCGGCGTTGGCCGGCGTTGGCCGACGATGACCGGCGATGGCTGGCGTTGACCGGCGATGGCCGGCAGCCGAAGCACGGTCGGGGCGGCCGACGCGTCACGCCACAGCGGCGCGACGTGCCAGGGCGGCAGCGGCGGCCTCGGCGAAGCCCTCCGGATTGTCGAACATGATGTTGTGCCCGCAGTCCGGGACCGCCACCAGCTCCACCCCCGCCTCCCGCAGCCGGTCCGCACCCGCCGGCTCACCGTCCGCCGCCGGGTGGAGGAACGTCCGCGGGACCTCCAGGCCGAGGAGGAGTTCGCGCATGGTCGGGACGGTGCCGTGGGCGAGGTTGACCGCGCTGCGGTAGAGGGCCTCGGGGCCGGCGAGCCGCATGGTGGACCACCAGAACGGGCCGACCCACCGGCCGACCCTCTCCCGGCCGCCGGCCAGGAACTCCTTCTCGGTGAAGGTGGCGATCCCGCTGCTGCCCGGACGGCGGGCGGGCGCGATCGGGTCGAGGTTGGCGTCGACCAGGAGGAGTTTGGCGACGAGCCGCGGATGCCGGTGGGCCAGGACGATCGCGACCGCGCCCCCCATGCTGTGCCCGACCACCTCGACCTCGGCCAGTCCGGCCTCCTCCACCGCCGCGGCGACCGCGTCGGCGTGGGCCTCCAACGTGTACGGGAAGTCCGCAGGCCGGTCACTGATGCCGAACCCCAGCAGATCGAGCAGGAGCGAACGACGCCCGGCGAGCAACGGATGAGCGGCCGCCGCCGCGAAGTAGACCGGCGAACTCGCACCCAGACCGTGCAGGAACAACCGGGCCGGCTCGACACCCGGCAACTCCACCCAACGAATCCGGTCGCCGTTCGGGGTCACGGTGGCTTGACGCACGGTCGTACTCCTCATCGATTCGGGGCACTGCAGCGAAATGCAGGGGGACGCGGCACAGGCACCGCACGCGGCACCGCACTCAGCGCGGCAAAACGCCGGCACAGCGGCAGCGCGGCACCAGCGCGGCGGCATGCCGGGAACGATACCTCGGACCCGAGGTATAGCGGTAGCGATATAGTTGGCGGACGCCCGAGAACGACCCCTTGAGAGAGTGACCCCCATGCTGAAGCTCGCGATCCTCGGGTTCCTCCATGACCGGCCCCTGCACGGCTACGAGCTGCGCCGCCACCTCGCGGCGCTCACCGGGCACGTCCGACCGATCAGCGACGGCACGCTCTACCCGGCGATCAAGCGCCTGGAGTCCGACGGCCTGCTGGTGCGCGAGACCGAGCCGGGGACGACGGCCGCCCCCCGTCACACCCTCCACCTCACGGACGCGGGGCGGGCCGCGCTGCTCGACCGGCTCCGCGCACCCGACGAGCTCGACATCAGCGACGAGAACCGCTGGTTCACCGTGCTGGCCTTCCTCCGCCATCTCGACGGCGAGCCGGCCGCCCAGGCCGTCGTGCTCCGCCGCCGCCTCGCCTTCCTGAGCGAGCCGGCCAGCTTCTTCTACGACGGGGCGCGCCCGCTCGGCGCCGAGGAGGTGGCGGACCCGTTCCGCCACGGCATGCTGCTCATCGCGCGGGCCACCACCGAGACCGAACTCGCCTGGCTGCGAGCCACCCTGACGGAGCTTGAGCGCAACGAGCAGTAGGGCTCCGCGGACCGCACCTCCGCCGCCCACCCCGATCCGCACCACCCCCCCACCCCCCACCCACGAAACGCCGCGGCCCGCACCGACCGTCGAACGGTCGGTGCGGGCCGCAGGCGAGTTCCCCGGCGCCTCGGGGTACGGGGTCAGTGCTGGTGGTGGGCGTGGACGACCGCGTGGCCGCGGCCGCGCCCGATCATCCACTTGTTGACCGGCACGGTCAGGCTGAAGGCGAGGACGAGCGAGCCCGCCAGCGCGATCCAGAACAGCAGGTCGCCGAGCCCGGCGTCCATCGCCCCCGGGACGGTGACCATCACGGTGTTGTCGATCAGCTCCATCACGAGGATCGACACGGTGTCGGCGGCCAGCGCGACCTTCACCGCGGCCCCGACGTCCAGGCCGGCCTTCAGCACGCCGCGCATGGTGAGCGCGTAGCCGAAGACGAAGGCCAGCAGCACCGAGAGCACCACGGTCGCACCGTTGTGCAGGCCGAACGCGGTACCGAGCACCATCCCGAGGATCTCGCCGATGGCGCAGCCGGTGAGGCAGTGCAGGGTGGCCTGCGCGGCGGTCCGCCAGCTTGCCCCGCCGCCGTGCACCGCACCGTGGCCGGCATGTCCGGCGTGGTCCGCACGGCCGGCGTGGCCGACATGGCCCGCATGCAAGTCGTGTCCCGCATGCACGTCGTGTCCGACATGGCCGGCGTGACCTTCGTGACCGGCCGGGTGGCCGTGGTGCTCGTGGTGCTGGTGGCCCGCGTGCTGCCCGTGTTCGTGCTGTGCGGGGTGTGCCATGTCGTCCTCCGCTTGCTCTGGCGCTTCGTTCCTCGCTCCGTCGACGATGAATGTATACCCCCATGGGGTATGCCGCAACCCTCGTTCCGACGCCCTCTTCCCCCTGCCGTCGACCCGTGTTCCGATGGGACGCATGACCGATGAGCGACGCAGGGGTTACGACGGCACGGGACCGGGCGCGATCACACCGGACGGGTGCGCCGTCGAGATGTACAGCCGACTGCCGGCCAGGGGTGAGCCGGAGGTGATCGAGAAGGCGGTCCCGGCCGGCGCGAGCATCCTCGAACTGGGCTGCGGCGTGGGCCGGATGACGCACCCGCTGCTCGACCGGGGCTTCGCGGTGACGGCCGTGGACGAGTCCGCCGAGATGCTGGCCCGGGTGCGCGGGGCCAGGACCGTCCGGAGCCCGATCGAGGAGCTGGACCTCGGCGTGCAGTTCGACGTCGTCCTGCTGGCCTCGTTCCTGGTGCACGCCGGCGACCCGGTGGTCCGGCGTCGGCTGCTGGAGACCTGCCGGCGCCATGTCGCGGCGGACGGCTGCGTCCTGCTCCAGCGCGAGGGCGAGGAGTGGCACCTGGACGTACCGCGCGAGCGCCCGATCCCTCCGGACGGACTGGTCCGGATCGCCTCGTCCACACCGGTCGGCGACGGGGTGAACTCGGTGCACGTCGAGTACGAGTTCCCGGACGCGCGCTGGACCCAGACCTTCCTCTCCCGGCCCCTCAGCACCGCCGAGTTCGAGCGGGCGCTGGCCGAGGCGGGCCTGACCGTGGACGCCTATCTGACCGAGGACCGGGTCTGGGTGCGGGCACGGCCGGACACCGTCTGAGCAGGGGACGAGCAGCACACGAGCAGCACACGAGCAGCACACGAGCACCGCACGAGCACCGTCCGGAGAACGGTCCGGGCGGTGCGGTCGGCCCGGAGCGGGGGTGAACGACAACCCGTCACCTTCACCGCGTACCATCAGGCGCGCGCCGGGCCCTCGCGCGACCCGTGCGTCGGGCGGGACCGGCGGTTCGCATGCCATCGGCATGTGCCCCGTGCATGCCGATGGCATGCTCCCGCACCGACCACCACACAAGGACCGCTGATGCGCATCGACCGACGGATACCCCGGGCGGGTGTCCGGTGATCGAATGGTTCCACGGGGCCGTCCTCGGCCTGATCCAGGGGCTCACCGAATTCCTGCCGATCTCCTCCAGCGCCCACCTCCGGGTCTTCTCGGCCCTGTTGGGCTGGGACGACCCGGGCGCGGCCTTCACCGCCGTGACCCAGCTCGGCACCGAATCCGCGGTGCTGATCTACTTCCGCCGCGACATCGCCTCGATCGTGAAGACGTGGACGCTCTCGCTGTTCCGGCCGGCGCTCCGCTCGCACCAGGACGCCCGGATGGGCTGGTTCGTGATCATCGGCACCCTGCCGATCGGCATCCTGGGCAAGCTGTTCCAGGACACCATCGAGACCAACCTCCGTGACCTGCGGATCATCGGCACCACGCTGATCGTGTTCGGCCTGGTCCTGGCGGTGGCCGACCGGACCCGGGCGGTCCGGAACGCCAAGCCGATCACCGACCTCACCCTGCCGCACGCCGCCGGGTACGGCTTCGCACAGGCGCTGGCACTCATCCCCGGCGTCTCCCGCTCGGGCGGCACCATCAGCGCCGGCCTCCTGCTCGGCTACAGCCGCGAGGCGGCGGCCCGGTACTCGTTCCTGCTGGCGATCCCGGCGGTGCTCGCCTCCGGCCTGCTGGAGCTGTTCAAGATCGGCGAGGGCCCCGCCCCGGCCTGGGGACCGACCGTCCTGGCCACCCTGATCGCCTTCGTGGTCGGCTACGCGGCGATCGCCTGGTTCCTGAAGTACATCTCGAACAACAGCTTCATGCCGTTCGTGGTGTACCGCGTGGCGCTCGGCATTCTGATCATCGTGCTGGTGAGCATCGGCACTCTGGCGCCCGACGCCGGGGTCGTGAAGTAGAACGCGGTTCCAGCGCTTCCACCCAGCAGTCCAACCCCCGGCGATTAAGCCCGGCAGCGCCGTCCGGTGGTCCCGCCCGGCAGCTCCGTCCAGCGGTTCCACCCCACCGGCCCCCTCGTACCGACAGCAGCGGGCCGGGGCACCTGAAGAGGTGCCCCGGCCCGTTTCGTCGTCCAGGAAGCAATCCGGCCCCCGAACGACGCGGTAGCAGGCCGGCGGCGCGCGGCCGCAGCTCGGCCGCGGCACAGAGGCGGCACACAGCCGGCTCAGGACCGCAGGCGGCTCAGAGTCACAGGTGGGCCAGGCACACGGGCGGCTCGGGAACGTGGCCCCGGCCCCCGCCCCTGCCCGTGGGCGGCTCGGGATTGGCCCCGGGGCGCCCGTGGCGCCCCCGCCGGGTGGCTACCGGCTGCGCTCGCGGGCGGCGGTCAGCCGGCCCCGTACGGCGGCGTGGACCTCGGCCTCCTCGGCCGGATCGGCGGCGAGCCGGCGCAGGCGCTCCAGCACACGGGCGTCGCCGGTGGTGGCGACGTGTCTCGCGGCGAGCTCGCGGGTGGACTCCTCGCAGTCCCAGAGGCACTCGACGGCCGGGCCCTCGGGGAAGTGCACGTCGGTCGCGGCGAGCGCCTGGGCGGCGCGCCCCCGCAGTTCGGACGAGGCGGCCTCGCCGTAGATGTGGCGCAGGACGGGGACGGCTTCGGCGGCGGCAAGCCGCCCCGCACCGTCGACCAGCGCCCCGAGCCCGGAACCGGTGCCCGTCACCCCGCGCACCGAGATCCAGCGGCGCAGCCCGGCCACCACGAGGGGCGCGTCGCAGGGCTCGCCGGCGTCGGCGAGCAGCTGGACGGCGGCCTCGCCGAGGGCGCTGTCCGCGCCGCCGGTGGTCGGATCGGCCCAGCGGCGGGCGTGGGCCAGCACCTCGGGTCCGCGCATCCGGCCGAGCAGCTCCAGGGCGGCGCGCACCATCCGGTCGTCCACGTCGGCGGCGGCGGCCTCGATCAGGCCGGCGGCGGCCGGGTCGCGCTGGTCGACCAGGTAGCGCAGCGCTGCCCGGCGGGCGCCCGGCAGGCCGCTGCGGGCGGCCTCCAGCACGGCCGGACGGTCCTCGGGGCGGACCACGGCGGCCAGGCAGCGCGCGGCAGCGGCGGCGCGGCGGTCCACGGCGTCGGGGCCGGTGCGGTCGCCGGCCTCGCGGGCCGGTTCGGGGCGGTCGGGCTGTCGGGCGAAGGCGCCGGCGCTCAGGCCGCCCAGCTCGCCCTGGTCGGCCCAGGCGAGCACGTCGGCGGTGGACCAGCCGGGGGTGACACCGCTGCGGTTGAGCTGGCGCTGCCAGAGGTCGAAGGGGGACTGCTCGCTCGCCGCGGCGACCCGCGGGTGGTAGGCCGCCCAGAGCCGCCACGGCCGCGGCTCGTACGCGCCGCGGATGAACTCGCGCAGCTCGGCGTCGCCCTCGGGGCCCGGCGGGAAGCGGTCCAGCACGGCGGTGCCGAGCAGCAGCAGGCCGCGGTCGTCGTCCCGCAGCGCGAGCTCGTCCAGGGCCCAGGCCCAGTTGGTGCCGGTGGCGGCGTACTCGCGCAGCATCAGCAGCGCGTCGCGCCGGCCGTAGGCGGCGAGGTGGCCGAGGACGGAGAGGGCGAGGCCCGTGCGGGTCTCGTCGTCGTCGAGGAGGTCCTCCGGGTCGTGGAGGTGGTCCTCGATGCCGCCGAGCGGCGCCTCCAACTCCATGTAGAGGCGTGCGTAGTAGAGGGAGCGGTTCTCGACCTGCCAGTCGGCCCTCGGGTCCCTGGTGACGCACTCCTCCAGCGCGGCGATGGCCTCGGTGCGGTCGGCGGCCAGCGCATGGAGCTGCCCGTCACCGCGGCCTCGCTGAAGGAGGCCGAGGAGGCTGGCACTGGGTGCTATCACTGGCTCGAACATGAGGTCAGCATCCGTTGCGGCGGTCGTAGTGGCAACGGGATTTCCGTCGCCGGGGTCACTGGTCGGTACTGCGGTGGGCGCCCGGGCGCCGGAATCACCGAAGGTTACCGCCTCGGACACCCCGCCGCACACAGGGCAATGGACCCTTCTGTCCGTTTGGCATATGCCGGAGGAATTTTGCCAGAGATCTGCCCAAATCCCCCGCAGGGGTGAGGCCGCTGTGCGACAGTCTTCTCACCACCCGGACAGGCTGTAACGCCACCGTCACTCGATCATCGGAAACGTCATGGACATGCCCAGCACCACCGGCCGCCCGCCGGGCACCGCCGTGGCGGACGGGCCGGCGGACAGCCGGACGGCCGGCGGCGCCCGGACCGCACCGGGCACCCCGACGGGCCGCCCGGCCGACGGCGGGGCGGGCACGGGACCGGAGACCGGGGCGGCCGACGACGCGGTGGACGGCAGAGTGGACGACAGAGCGCACGGCACGACACAGGCGCCGTCCGGCCCCGGAGTCGGCTCGGCCGAGTGGGACCTCCTCACCGACGACATCCGGTGGTCCGACGAGGTGTTCCGGCTGCTCGGGTGCGACCCGGGACGCGGCCCGCTCAGCCTCGACCGGCTGCCCGACCGCGTCGACGAGCCGGACCGGCCGCAACTGCGCCGGATGATGACCGACGCACTGGTCCACGGACGGCACGCCTACGGCACCCTCCAGGTCCGCCACCCCTGCGGCGGTCGCGGCGCGATCGAGTGCGCGGGCGAGCCCGTGCTCGGCACCGACGGCACCGTCACCGCACTGCGCCTGCTGCTGCGCCCCGTCGTCGACCACCGCTGAACCACCGGCGGCACCCGAACCGCCGGCCACGCCTCGGCCAACGGCCCACGCAGGCCGACACAGGCCCGTCCCGGCCCGCCCCCGGCCCGGATCCACGGACCGCCGGACCACCGAACCGCCGTACGAGCAGGCCGCTGACACCGCCGTACGCCCGAGCCGCCGTTTCCCTGGACGACCGGACCACCGGCCTGCCGGCTCAGGCGAGCTTCGGCCGGTTCTTGGCGTCCGCCTGCCGCAACTCCCGCCCCAGCTCCGCGCGGAGCTCGTCCACCACCGGCATCCCCCGGTAGCGGGCGGTCAGCCGGTACATCTCGCGCAGCCGGTCCCAGGTGCGGTGCGAGGAGTTCTGGCCGATCAGGTTCATCACCATCTTGGCCTGGAACTCCGCCGCGTCCGGCTCCCCGGTGAGCCAGTGGACCGAGGCCAGGGTGATCCGGTCGAACAGCGCCGAGCGCAGCTGGCCGGTGCCCTCGCGCAGCTTGATCACCCGCTCGGCCTGGCTCCGGGCCTGCACGGCCGCCGACGGGTCGTGCTCGGCCAGGGTGCGCAGCACCAGCGCCTGCATGCCGCGCAGCTCCGCCTCGTCGAAGACCTGCATCCAGGACGGCGGCGGCTCGGGGACGTCCTCGGCGAAGAGGTCCTCGGCCTCGCCGAGCAGCCGCCAGGTGTCCTGGGAGTGCCCGATCGAGGCGTGCGCCCAGGCCTCCACGGTGTTGAGCATCGCCCGGGTTCTGGGCAGCACCTGGCCGCCGCCGGCCTTCGCCGCCGACATCAGGTCGAGCGCGTCGTCGGCCCTGCCGAGGTGGACCATCTGCCGGGCCGCGCGCGAGATCGCCTCGCCGGCCCGCGGACGGTCGCCGGCCTCCTTGGCCGACTCGGCGGCGATCACGAAGTACCGCTGCGCGGTGGGCTCCAGGCCGACGTCGTGCGACATCCAGCCGGCCAGCACCGCGAGGTTGGCGGCGACCAGCCACAACCGCTGCTCCACCGCCGGACTGTGGCGGTGCGTCAGGAGACCGCCCACCTCGTTGAGCTGGCCCACCACCGCCTTGCGCTGGAGGCCGCCGCCGCGCGCGGCGTCCCAGGCGCGGAACACCTGCACCGAACGCTCCAGCGCCTCCACCTCGTCGAGCCCGACCGGGCCCGCGTCGTACACGTCCACCACCGGGCGGGCGGCGCCCTGCCCGGTGACCACCGGTCGCGGCCCGGGCACGGAGGCCGCGTACGCGACCGCGTCCCCGCCCAGCCAGCCCTTCAGGGAGTCGGCGACGACCGCCCCGGCCGTGAGCGCGGCACCCGCGCCCACCAATCCACGTCGGTTCAGCATGAGGTCCATTCCCGTGAACTCGGTGAGGACCGCGGCCGTACGATCCGGCTCCCATGGATGTGCTGCGGGCTGCGCCGCTCCGGTCCTGGTGGGCCGGTGTCGTTCCAGACCGAGGTCCTCAGTGGTGACGACACGGCCGAGCCGCTCCGTGAACACGGCTGCCAGCACCCTCGGCACCGGATCGCGCGGGATCTCCCCCTGCTCGATCCACCGCCGGACCCGCGAGGTGTCGGTGGACAGCTGCTGCTGTCCGATCGCGGCGCCACGCCTGTTGACCAGCCGCGCGAGCTCGCCCTTCGACCATCCGGTCAGGACGAACAGGTCGGCGAGTCGGGTGTTGGGTTCCCTGCTCACGTGAAGCCCCCAGGTTCCTCGGCTGGTTCGAGGCTAGAGGCTCCGTCATGTGCCAGGCGAGCATTCGCCAGGCTTCGCCAGGGTCCGCCACATTACCAACCAGTGCCGTCCGGGTGTGATGTAGAGGTGCGCCACCTCGCCCCTCGGGTCGGGCGGCGCCCCAGGCCACGGCGGGGCTCCCCCGCCCGTGTCAGGGGGCGTCCCCGGTCCTCACCCGAGGGGGTGGCGCGGCCGGGTGGCGCGGGGGCGCCGGGCACGGCCACGGCAGTCCGGCCGACCGCATTCCCCAGGGTGCGGACGGTCGGAACACCGCCGCAGCAAGGGGCTTCGGCCCCGCGTCCGTGCCCGGCGCCCGCGCTCCACCCACCGCACCGAAGACAGGGCCGCCGTCACGCCAGGAAGCACGCGGCACCGGCCCTCCCCGCACCGCGGGGCGCACCCGCCGACGGACAGGAAGGGACCTCCCTCACCCCATGTACCCCTCAGCGACCTCCCCCTCGCCGACCGCGACCCGCACCGCGCTGCGCCCCCCCACCGCAGCCACCGGCCGTCCCGGCCCCAAGCAGGTCCCGCCGCCGAGCCGCCCTGCGGCCCCGCGCGGCACCGACGGCCGGTCCGCGGACGCGCGGGGCCAGGCCGCCCGTACGGCACTGGGGTTGCGCGCCCCCGACTCCGTCCTGCCGGGAGGCGCACGGATCCCGGCCGCCCGGCCGGGCGACGGCCGGATGCTGCGTCAGCCGATGCGGCCCGGGCAGGCCGGCGGCCCCGAGCGGATCGACCCGTCGGCGCTGCAGACCCCGGCGGTGCGGGCCGCGCTGGCCGGCGTCGCGCGGATATGCCCCGCCTTCACCCCGCGCCAGGTCCTGCGCGAGGGCAGCCGCCACATCCTGGTGGCGGGCACCATCGGGCGGGCGCCGGTGGTCGCCAAGTGCCTGGCGCCGCAGGCGGTGCGGAGTGAGTACTTCGAGCAGCTGGTGGCCGACTTCCACCACGAGGTCGCGGTGTACCGGGCGTTCGTCCGGCACCGTCCGCCGGTGCGGCTGCCCCGGCTGGTCGCGGCCGACCACGACCGCTGCGTGCTCGTCGTGGAACGCGTCCCCGGCCGTCCGGCCGCCCGGGAGCGCCACCCGGTCAACGCGCCCACCCCGGGCGAGGTCCGGGCGCTGCTCACCGCCGTCCGGACGCTCAACCTGTGGCGGCCGCCGACCGACGTCTTCCAGCCGCGACTGGACTACCAGTTGGAGATCGCCCGGTACCACTCGGTGGGCCAGCTCACCGACCGGGACGCCGGCGACCTCCGCGGCCTGCTGCACGGTCTGGGCCACACCCCGCTCCAGCTCTGCCACGGCGACGCGCTGCTCAGCAACATGCTGCTGGCGCCCTCCGGGCCGGTGCTGGTCGACTGGGAGCAGGCCGGCTGGTACCTGCCCGGCTACGACCTGGCGGTGCTGTGGAGCGTCCTCTCCGGGGACACCGCGGCCCGCCGCCAGATCAGCCAACTCGCCCAGAGCGGCGGCACGCTGGCCCGGGACGCGTTCCTGGTCAACCTGGTGCTGGTGCTGATGCGGGAGATCCGGCTCTACGACGTGCCGGGGGCGGGCGAGGAGCAGCGGATCATGATCCGCCGGCTGTACGACGACGCCGCACTGGCCCGCCGTGCGGTCCGCGCCGCGGTCGGCACGCGCTGAGGCAGGCGTCCACCACCGAGCGTGCGCTGTCGAGGGGTGCGCTGCACCGAGGGTGTGCCGGCTGCACCGAGGGTGCGCTGAGCGCCCGTCAGGCCTGCTGACGGGGCCCGGTCCTCAGGGCCGGGCCCCGCGGTCGAGGGCCGCCCGGCCGACGGTGTCCAGGACGGCCTCGTCCGGGGCGAAGTGCACCCGGCTGCTGAGCACGTCGCGCAGGTAGCGTTCGAGCGGGTGGCGCCGGCTGAGGCCGGGGTTACCGGTGAGCGCGACGGCCTGCTGGACGGCGGCCGTCGCGGCCCGGGTGACCAGCAGATGGGCGGGCCCGGTCCGGGCGACGGCGTCCGGCTCGCCCCTGTCGACGCGCGGGGCAAGGCCGTTGACCAACTCCTCCGCGCCGATCAGCTGGGCCTCGATCTCGCCGAGCGCGCAGCGGTACCGGGGCAGGCTGCCGAGCGGCTCCGTCAGGTTGGCCGGCGTGCGCTGGTGCAGGAAGCGCACCAGCCAGTCCTCGGCGGAGCGGGCCACCCCGAGCGCGATCGCGGAGAGGGCCAGGTCGTGCCAGGCCCGGGTGAGTTCGGCGGCCGACACGGTGGAACCGACAACTCCGCTTCCCGAAAGGGTGGTTCCGGCCACCGCGGAGGCGGTTCCCGAAGGGCCGGTTCCGGTTCCCGAAGGGGCCGTTCCGGCGGCGGAATTCGGCACCGCGAGCCCGAGGGCGAGCTCGGCCGGCACCCGGACGGAGTCCAGCACCACGTCGTGGCTGGCACTGGCCCGCAGGCCGAGTTGGTCCCAGGTCGGGTCGACCTCGACGCCCTCGCTCTCACCACGGACCAGGAAGGTCCCGACCCGCGGCACCGGCTCGTCGGTCCGTGCGGTGATCGCCATCCAGGTCAGCGCCTCGGCGCCGGCGCAGTACGTCTTCCGGCCGGAGAGCAGCCACCCGTCGCCGTCCCACCGGGCCACCGTGGCCGGAACCGCACCCCCGTGAGCGCCGCCCTGGCCGCCGGGCTCCGCATGCAGGGTGCTGACCAGCGCGGGCCCGCGCCGGGACTCCGTGAGCAGCCGCCGGTAGCCGGCCGTCGGCCAGCTCGCGACCCGGGCCTGTTCGGCGTGCCGGAGCAGGGTGAACGCGGTGACCACGGCCACCGAGGCGTCTCCGCGCCCGAGTTGGGCAAGCACCCGGACGGTGTCGGCGAGCGTGCCGCCCGGCCCGCCGTACCGCTGGGCGACGGTGAGGGTGAGCAGTCCGGCCTCGTGCACCGCCTCGATGCCCTGGTACGGGAACGTGGCGTCGCGGTCGTGCTCCTCGGCCCGGGCGGCCAGCAGGTCGACGACCCGGGGCAGCCCGGCAAGGGCGGTGGCGACGGGCGACTGGTCGGCGGCGACGGCGGTCGCGGTACTGGTCATGGTGCTGGTGCCTCCGGGCGGCAGCGTGGGCTCGGCAACTGCGGGCGGCACGCCGGACGGGCGCGCGGTACCGGGTTGGCGGCACCGGAGGTCAGCGGAAAGCCCGCCCCCGGATCGGCGCCGACCGCTCGGCCGGCCGCCCGCCGCCTCGGGGACGAGTCCCCCTCAGTGGCCCGGACACGCCGCGCTGGCGGTGCGCCGCAGGTCCAGATAGCTGCGGCGGGTCAGCAGCGGGAGACGGCACGACATGTTCGCGACTGTACGAAGCGGTGATCGAAACCGTCAAGCAGCGCCCGGGGCGCGGGACGGCCCCGCCGCTCCCGCCCGTCCCCCCGATTCCCGGCGCCTCCGAGGTCCCCAACGTCCCCGGCCCCACCCGATCGGGAATCCGGCCGGGAACGACAGCCGGCAGGACGGGCCGAAGCGGGTACCGCAGGCGAAGTGGACACGGAAGTGGACACGAGGGAGCGAAGCGGGCACCAGGGAGCAAAACGGACGCCGGGGGGCGGCGCCGGTCAGCCCTGCTGGAACATGTCCGCCGGGAGCGGCTTGAGCAGCTGGTAGAGGTCGTCCGAAATCGGTCGGTCCCAGGAGGCGATGGTGACCTGGACGCCGTCGCTGCGCCCGAACTGGGAGCAGAACACCCGACCCTCGCTGACCTTGACCTTCTTCACGATCAGCAGGTCGTCCCCGAGCATCACCGGGAAGTCCTCGGCCGAGACGAACTCGACCGGTTCCTCGTTCTCCAGTGCCGCGAGCAGCTGCCGGACCTCGAAGGGCACGTCGTCCCCGGTGTCGCGGGCCGGCGAGCCCTCGGGGAGATTGCCGATGAACATCGCCGGGCCTCTACCGCCGAACAGGTCGTAGCGCAGGAAAATCCCCTGGCAGGAGCCGTCCGGACCGGTCATCATGGCCGCACCGAAGTCGCCGGGCCAGTCGCCCGGGTCCATCGCGAGCACGTCGAAGTCCGGGCCGGCGGGCTGTCCGGAGCGACGGCGGAGAAAAGACATGGGAACATCGTACGTGCCCGGCACACCGCTCTCACGGGGTGGGTGGGGCACCGGACGGAGATCCACGCTCAGAGACCAATGTTGACTCTGAGCAACCGTCCGGGCTACGTTCGGTTCAGCACGACGGCCGTTCTGGGTTTCACCCTCCGGGGGGACGGCATGTCGCAACGCGGCCCTACACGCGTATCCCTCACTGTGCACATCGTCGTGCCGATCCGCCGAGCACCCAGCTTCGTCGTCGCACACCGCACAGCACAGCGAGCACAACACACAAGCCAACAGTTCCATGCCACACAAGCAAGGTCCGCGGGGCCCCGGCCCGTCGCTCCCGCGGATCTGCTCGGGACGCCGCCGCGTGGGGGCGTGCGGGTCCCGAGCACCCGGTACCGACTCCGAGTCGCTCTCGGCGTCGGTGCCAGCCTCCCGGCGACTGCCGGCCCCCTCGTGGGGTCGGGAACGGCCGACGCACCCCCGGTGCGCAGGGGATGACTGGGAGGCAGGCCTGGCAGCACTGCCGGGCTGCACAGCAGGCGCCGTGTCTGGCCGCGTGGGGGCGGTGGGCACGGCGTCTGCCTGTGCTCATACTCTGAGCTGCGTTTGTCTAACAGTCAACAGAAATAATGACGGGGTACGCTCAAACGAGATCGGACCGATGCACCCCCGATGCACGAGCGTGCGCCGGGGCGGGCCCCTGACCGGGGCCCGTCCGGTATCCGGTGTCCGGCGCCCTCGGGAACCGGCCAAGGCGAGGCCTTGGGAACGGGCACGCGCGAGAACCCGGGAACAGGCCCGCATGCGGCCCTGGGAGAGGCCCGGGTCTCGGGAGAGGTCCGGGGACTCGGCTGACGACTCGGGCCTCGGGCCTCGGGCCTCGGGCGAGGCCCCGGACAGGTCCTGGCGCGGGACCTCAGGTGAGGTCGAACTCCCCGTCCCGGGCGCCGAGCACGAAGGCCCGCCACTCCCCCGGCGTGAAGACCAGGACCGGGCCGTCCTCCTGGCGACCGTCCCGCATACCGATGTACCCGTCGACGAAGGCGATCTGGACGTCCCCGACGCCCTGGCTGCTGCACAGCCAGGTGGCCCCGCTGAAGTCGACCTTCGGCTTCCCGTTCGGTGCGAGCTCCGGTGCCGCGCCGGGCGCCGGCACTCCACCCACCCCGGCCACCCCTGCGGCCGATTCCACGTCAGTCCCGATGTTGGCTGCCACTACTGGTCTCCTCCCGACGGTCTTCCGGGGCCAGCCTAGCCACCGCCGCCGCGCCGGTCAGCGGGTTGCCGAGGACTCCCCCGACCGGGGCGGAGGCCCGGCCCCCGCCCCGGGCATCACCCGTGTGCTGCACGCCCACCCCCCGGCGCGAGCCCCGCGGAGCGTGTCCCGCGCGGGCGGGCGGCACGGGAGCTGCCAGAGTGAGGGAAGCCCCAACCGCGAGCCCGCACCACGAGCCCGCGCCGCCACCCCGTACCCCCACCCCGTACCGCGAGCCCGCACCGCCACCCCGTACCCCCGCCCCGTACCGCGAGCCCGCACCGAAGAGACACCACCCGCACCCCGCATCCCCCACCCCGCGCCCACAGGAGCAGCCGATGAGCCGCCGGGACGGCACCCGCGCCGATGTCATCCCCATCTCCGAAGCCCCCTCGGCCCACCCCCCGGCGCCCCGCACACCGCCCTCGCGCACCCCGCTGCCACGTCCGACACCCGGCCGGCCGCCCACACACGGGCGGGTCGGAATCGTGCTGGTCTCGCACAGCCAGGAGCTTGCCGCAGCCGTCCGGGCCCTGGCGCTCGCACTCGCCGGCTCCGACGCCCCCGCCCCGGTCGCCGGGACCGGGGGCGACCTGGTCTCCGGCCCCGGCATCAGTGCCGTCCTGGTGGCCGCTGCCACCCGCCGGGTCGACCAGGGCCACGGCGTGGTGATCCTCGCCGACCTGGGCGGCGCGGTGTCGACCGTCCGCGCGCTGCTCGCCGACGCCGACGAGCACGGCCTGCCGTTCCCGGTCCGCTTCGCCGACGCCCCGTTCGTGGAGGGCGCGGTCGCGGCCGTCGCCACCGCCACCGCGGGCGGCGACCTCGCCGCGGTGCTGGACGCCGCCGAGGAGGCGTACCGCCAGCACAAGGACTGAGCCCACGTCACCGCCCTTTCCCCGCAGGGTGCTTCTCGGCGTTCCACCCCACGGCGGGTGACCACCCGGCTACCATCGGGCAGGACCGGCCGGGCGGGCCGGGCGGTCGGAGGGGAAACCTCAGCCATGCGCGTGGTCGTCACCGGCGGGGCCGGATTCATCGGAGCCAACCTGGTCCGGGCCCTGCTGACCCGCGCCGAGGTGGACCAGGTCCGGGTGGTGGACAACCTGTCCACGGGCAGCAAGGCCAACCTCGCGGGCACCGGCGCCGTCCTCCTGGAGGGCAGCATCCTCGAACCCGCCCTGCTGGACGAGGCGTTCACGGGCGCCGACGCGGTGGTACACCTGGCCGCGCTGCCCTCCGTCCCGCGCTCGGTGGCCGACCCGCTGGCCAGCCACCACGCCAACGCCACCGGCACCCTGGAGGTCCTGGAAGCGGCCCGCCGGGCCGGCGGTCTGTACGTGGCCGCCGCCTCCTCGTCCTCGGTCTACGGCGCCAACCGCGAACTGCCCAAGCGGGAGACCATGCGCACCGCGCCGATGAGCCCGTACGCCGTGAGCAAGCTGGCCACCGAGGCCTACCTGGCGGCCTACCACCACTGCTACGGGCTCGGCGTGCTGCCGCTGCGGTTCTTCAACGTCTTCGGCCCGCTCCAGCCGGCCGGTCACGCCTACGCCGCGGTGGTGCCCGCCTTCCTGGACGCGGCACTGGCCGGGCGTCCGCTGACCGTGCACGGGGACGGCGGCCAGAGCCGGGACTTCACCTACGTCGGTACCGTCACCCAGGTGATCGCCGAGGCGGTGGTCCGACGGGTGGTGCACGCCGACCCGGTCAACCTCGCCTTCGGCACCCGCACCTCGCTGCTGGAGCTGGTCGGCGAGCTGGAGTCGGTGCTCGGCCACCCCGTCGAGGTCGCCCACACCGAGCCCCGGCCCGGCGACGTCCGGGACTCCCAGGCCGACAACTCCCGGCTGCGTGCGCTCTTTCCGGACATCCGGCCGGTGCCGCTGCGCGAGGGGCTGGAGCGCACGGCGGAGTGGTTCCGGACACTCTGAGGCATCCCTCGGAGCACGGCGGCCGTGCTCGGAGGACGGTGGCCACGGAGCACGGCGGCCGTGCTCCGAGGCACCCCTTCAGGGCGTGGCCGCGGCGGCGGCAGCGAAGGGCCCGCCCGGGCCGAAGGCGAGTGCGGCGAACCGCTCGCCGATCCGCCGGTGCCCGGCCGGGTTCGGGTGCAGCAGGTCGCCCAGTCCGTCGGCGTCCTCCGGGCCCAGGAGCGCGAGCCCGTCCAGGTGGTGCAGGTGCGGGTCGGTGGCCGCCCGGGCGGCGGTGATCGCGGCCAGCTCGGCGCGGACCACCTCCAGGGTGAGCGCACCCGCAGCGGTGTCGGCGGGGTCGCCGAGCGCCGTGAACCGGCGCCCGTCCGCCGTCGCCTCGTACCCCGCCGGCCCCGGAGTCCGTTCGAACGGCGGGCAGAACAGCGGGGAGACGACCAGCAGCGGGGTGTCCGGGTGCCCCTCGCGGACGGTGTCCAGGAAGCCGTGCACGGCCGGGACGAAGGTGCGCCGGCGGAACGACGCCGCCGTGATGACGTTGATCCCGATCTTGAGGCTGATCAGGTCGGCCGGCTGGTCCCGGACGGTGCGGGCGGTGAACGGGTCCAGATGGGCGTTGCCGGCCAGCGAGAGGTTGAGCAGGTCGACGCCGGCCCGCCCGGCGGCGATCCACGGCCAGACGTCGGCGGCCGAGTCCGCCTCCGGGGCCTGGCTGATCGAACTGCCGTGGTGCAGCCAGCGGAGCCGCCCGGTCGGCCGGGGCGGGTGGACCGGGGCGTCCGCGCGCAGCGCGACCAGCTCGACGGAGGTCCACTGCGGGAGCCACAGCTCCACCTCGCGCCCGCCGTCCGTGGCCCCCGGGTCGAACCGCAGGTTGGCCGGGCCGCCCGCCGCCGGCAGCGCGGCCCGGCCGACCCGGACACCGTCCAGCATCAGCTCGACGGCGCCCGGGTACGGGGACTCCGGCGGCGCGTGCAGGGCGAGTTCGAGCACCGTCGCCGCCGTCCGGAAGGCCAGCCGCACGCCGGACGGCATCATCGCCACGCGGCGCAGCGAGTCGCCCGGGGCCTGCGCGGCCGTCCAGGCGGGCAGCCGCCAGGGGCGCAGGCCGACCGCGGTGCGCTCCAGGTGCAGCGCGCCTCGGAACTCCACCGGCCCGTCGGACAGCGGGACTTCGGTCAGTCCGGGCGGGGCGGGTCGTCCGGGTTCTGCCGGCCGTGCGGCTTCTGCGGCCGGGTCGCCGGTCACGGGCGCTCCTTGCCGTCCCACTCGAAGAGGGTCGCCCCCTGGGAGTCCCGGGCCTGGCGCAGGCACTCGTGCTCCTGGTCGATCATCGGCGGCAGGTCGTCCAGGTCGAACCAGCCGACGGCGAGCGACTCGTCGTCGTTCACCCGGGCCTCGCCGCCGACCGGGCGGCAGCGGAAGACGAGCACCAGGTACTGCGTCACATCGCCGTTGGGGTAGGTGACGTCGCCCGTGACGCGCACGGCGGCGAGCACCTCGGGGACGACCTCGACGCCGGTCTCCTCCAGGCACTCGCGCACCACCCCGTCGGCGGGCTGCTCCCCCGGTTCGAGGATGCCGCCGGGCAGCGCCCAGCGGCCGTCGTCGGCCCGCTGGGCGAGCAGCACCCGGCCCCGGTCGTCGAAGACGACGGCGGCGGCGGCACTCAGCCAGAGCTTGCGGGTGCCGACGAGGGCGCGGAGGTCGGCGAGGAAGGTGGGAATGGCCATGCCTCGCACCCTATCCGGCGTCAGGAAGCGGAGCCGGGGACCGTAAGCCGGGGACGGGAGCCTGGCGTCCGCGAGGCGGAGTGTCCGCCGCCGGCGAGCCGGGGCCTGGCGTCCGCGGCCGGGACCTGGTGTCAGGGGCGGGCCGCCCGGAGCGGACGGGCGGGCGAGCCGACCACCACCTCGCCGGGCGGGACGTCCCTGGTCACCACGGCGGCCGCGCCGACGAAGGCACCCGCGCCGATCTTGCGGCCCTGGAGGACGACGGCGTTGCTGCCGACGGTGGTGTCGTCCGCCAGCAGCACCGCCCCGGACACGTTGCCGCCCGGGTAGACCGTCACCCGCTCGCCGAAGACGGTGTCGTGGCCGACGGTCGCGTTGTAGTGGACCTGGCTGTGCGCGCCAAGGCGCACGCTGCTGGACACGTACGCGCCCCCCATGACCAGACAGCCCGGCTCCAGCACGGTGTCCGAGGCGATCAGCGCCTTGGGGTGGACCAGGGTGGCGGGCGCCGCCCCCCGGGCGTCCAGCACGTCGGCGAGCCGCTGCCGGACGGCCGGGTCGGCGATGCCCACCAGGTAGCGGGCGCCGGGCGGGATGTCGGCGGGCCTGCGGACGGGCAGGCCGCGGACGGTGGCGCCGTGCTGCCGATCGTCCAGGAAGCCCGCCACCGGGACGCCGGCCGCGAGCGCGGTGCCCAGCGCCTCGCGGCCGACACCTCCGGCGCCGGCGATCCAGAGTTCCGGCTGGGCCTGGTGGGGCTGGTAAGCCTGGTAGTCCTGGCAGGCCTGGTGGGGCTCATGGGGCTCATGGGCCTGGTGGGGCTCGTGGGTTTGCCCGCTGGTGGCGGCCGTGGCAGTCATGACGTCATCCTGCCCGCTCCCCGCCCCGGCTTCCGGGTTCAGGACGCCTCCTCGACGACGGTGCGGACGGGCTGCGCCAGCCGGGGGCCGGTGGCCTGCCGGGACAGGCTGATGGTCTTGGTCGGGAACGGGGCGACCGCCGCGGGTGCGGTCATCGGCGCCGGTGCGGTCATCGGCGCGGCATACGCGACCGGGGCGGCCGGGGGGACAGGGGTGACAGGGGTGACAGGGGTGACAGGTGCGAACGAGGCAGGCGTCTCGGCGGGCGCCGCGGGCGTCTCGGGCCTCTCGGTGGGCTCGGTGGGCTCGGTGGGCGCCGGGAATCCGGGGTTGACCCCGTCGGCGGCGGTGATGCCGCTGGGGTTCAGCAGCACCCCGACGGTGAGGGCGAGGATGCGCAGGTCCAGCAGCAGCGAGCGGTGCTGGACGTACCAGAGGTCCAGCTGATCCGTTCCGGCCAGCCGGCCCCTGACCTGTGCCCAGCCGGTGAGGCCGGGCCGGACGTCGAGCCGGCCCCGCTGGCGGCGGGAGTAGTGGACGACCTGCTCGGGCAGCGTGGGCCGGGGCCCGATCACGCCCATCTCGCCGCGGACGACGTTCCAGAGCTGCGGCAGCTCGTCGAGGCTGGTCTTGCGGAGCATCTCGCCGAGCCAGGTGATACGGGGCGCGTCCGGGTCCTCCGGAAAGCGTCTGTCCCGCATGGTGCGGAACTTGAGGATCTCGAACTCCTGGCCTCGCCACCCGGTCCTGGTCTGACGGAAGAACACCGGTCCGCCCGTCGTGCAGCGGATCAGCAGGGCGATCACCAGGCCGAGCGGAATCGCGACGATCCCGGCCAGGACGGTGACCGCGAGGTCCCCCCTCGCTTCATGACGGTCCTTCCCCCTGATGCGGTGTGGTGGTGTGCGCGGGCTCAGCCGACCGTCCAGGGCAGGGCCTTGGCGCGGGCGACGGCCGCGTAGGTCTCCAGCGAGACCCTGGCGACGGCGCGCTGGTCGAAGTGCGCCGCGGCACGGCGCCGGGCTGCGGCGCCGAGCCGGTCGCGCAGGCCGGGCTCGGTGAGAAGCCGGTCCAGCGCAGTGGTGAGGGCCGGAGCGTCCCCGGGCGGGGCGAGGAGCAGGTGCTCGTCGTGGGTGCCGATCTCGCGGCAGCCGCGGATGTCGCTGAGCACCATCGGGAGGCCGCCGGCGGCGGCCTCCATGGCGGAGCGCGAGAACCCCTCGCGGTAGGAGGGGAGCACGAAGACGTCGAGGGCCGCGTACACCGCCGGCATGTCGCTGCGCGGGCCGGGGAACTCGACGCCGGACTCGGCGCCGTGGGCGTCCGGCTTCTCCGGGTCGTCCGGGCCGATCCAGACGAAGCGGGCCTTTCCCGCCAGCGCCCGGGCCGCCTCCGCGTACTCGCGGATGCCCTTCTCGGCCACCCGCCGGCCGACCCCGCCGACCAGCAGCTCGTCCGGCCCGACGCCGAGTTCGGCACGGAACCGGGCGCGGGCGCGAGCCCGGTCGCCCGGGTCGGTGGCGAAGCGGGTCAGGTCCACGCCGTTGCCGACCACGCGCGAACGGCGGGCCGGCACGGCACGGGACAGGGTGCGGCGGTCCTCGCCGTTCTGGTACAGCTCGGCGTGCGAGAAGCGGCCCGCGAAGGCTTCGGCGCCGAGCACGAACGCCCGCTTGGCGAAGGGGTCGTGGGCCTGCGCCCAGAGACCGTGGCAGGTGTTCACCACCACGGGCACCCGGGCGAGCCGTCCCAGCACGCGGCCGAGCACGCCGGTCTTGGGGTTGTGGGTGTGCAGCACGTCCGGACGGAGCCGGTTCAGCACGGCGAGCAGCTCGCGGGCGGCCGCGGCGTCGGCGCGGGGCTGCCAGGCCCGGGTGAGCGCGTGCAGCGGCTCGTGCCGGACGCCGATCGCCTCCAGGGCGGGCACGTACGGGCCGGGCGCGCTGATGCCGTAGGTCTCGAAGCCGGCCTCCAGGTCCACCTTGAGCTCGGTGGCCAGGAGGAGGTGGAGGCTCATGTCGACGGTGGTGAGGTGGGCGACGCGCAGCGGGCGGCCGCCGGGGCCGCGCAGCCGGGGCATCAGCGCGCGCGGCCCGGATGCGGTGGGGTCGGGCGCGGTGGGGCGCGGCGTGGTGGGCCTAGGTGCGATGGGCCGTGGTGCGCGCGGACGGGGCGCGGCGGGCCGCGGCGCTGCGGGGCGGCCGGAAGCGGTGGGCTCGGCGCCGACGAGCCCTGGAGCGCCGGACTCGGAGGCACCTGGCTCGGGAGCGGTGGGCTCGGGTAGCGGGGCGGTGGACTCAGGCACGCGCACCCACCGCCTTCGCGGTCGCGACGATCCGGGCGTAGGCCCGCTCGGGTGTCAGCCGGCCGTAGAGCTTCGCGCGGAAGAAGTCGATCGGGTCGGTGCGGCGGACCGGCACCCGGCACAGCCGGACCGGGTTCCCGCCAGGGGTGTTGCGCCCGACCTCACCGGTGGCGGCGGTCCGGAACCGGGCATGCAGCGCCGGCTCCATGTGCGGGACGGGAACGCCCCAGGTGTAGGCGTAGTGCCGGGGGCGGGCCCCGAGGTGCTGCTCGACGTCGTCGTTGCAGGCGTCCAGTTCGGCGGTGGTGAGCAGCTCGGGCCGCGCGTGGCTCCGGGTGTGGTTGGCGACCGTGCACAGGCCGGAGGCGGACATCTCGCGCAGCTGCTCCCAACTGAGCCCCGGGGCGCCCGAGGCCTTCGCGGTCGAGCCCTCCCAGCGCATCTCGCCGCCGACGTGGCCGCTGGCGAGGTAGACCGTGAACGGGAGGCCGCGCTCGCGCAGCAGCGGCCAGGCGTTCTCGTAGACGTCCGCGAAGCCGTCGTCGAAGGTGAGCACCGTACTGGGGGTGCGGCGGCCGGCCTCGATCCGGTCCACGGCCTCGTCCAGCGGGACCACCCGGCCGGGCGGGAGTTCGGCGAGCAGGTCCGCCTGGGCGGTGAAGTCCGAGGTGGCGACGTCCAGTTCGTCCGGGCTGCCGCCGCCGACGCGGTGATAGATCAGGACGGTGGCACCTTCGCCCGGCCTGCCGCCGACCGCACGGGCCAGCTGACGTTTCACCTGCGCGCGGATGCCCCCGGACGCAGCGGCCGCCGCCCCGGACGCCGCGGGCCCGGCTGTGCCGCTCATCGATCCCCCTCCGCCTTTTTTCGCCCTTGGCGGCGCCCTCCCCGGCGCCGCCAAGTGGCCTTTCATCCGGCGCAGTTGGCGACCGGGTGAAATCACAGTAGGGGGAACTGTGGGGCTGATGACCCGGAATTGTGAAAGAAGCGAGAAGGAGTTGGCGCATGGGCTGAAAACCGGCCGATCTGACCGGTTGGAATCGATCAGCCGTTCAGTCGACATCCTGGCTTTCCGGCCTCCCGGCCGCGCCCGGCCCGGCCCGGCCCGGTCCGCCCGCCCGCCCGCCGATGGGGCTGCGATCCCGGCCGGTCGCCGTCCCAGCGGGTCGCGCCGGTCGCCGTCCCAGCGGGTCGCGCCGGTCGCCGTCCCAGCGGGTCGCGCCGGTCGCTGTCTCAGCGGGTCGCGCCGGTCGCTGCCTCAGAGGGTCGCGCCGCGCCGGTACCTCAGCAGGGCGAACGCGATCCTGCCGAGCAGGAGCACCCCGGCCGCAAGACAGCCGGCCACCGCCATCGCCCACGCCGGACCGTCACTGTCCGGAACGACCACCGCGACCACGATCCCGATCGCCAGACAGGCCAGGCCGACCATCGCCAGCGGGATCTGGTGGGTGACCAGCGCACCGCCACTCCATGCTCGGGCCATCCGGGTCGCACCGTGCAGGTGGAAGTGATCACGTTCCGCATCTGCCATGAGCCCAAGGTACCGCGAGGCCGCCCGGGAGGCAGCCCGCAAGGAGTGGTATTCCCGGCACTCTGCGCAACCGAAATGGCCTCGGCGACACTCCGGCGCACCCCCTGGGGGGTTTGTTTCGGACCCGCGAAAAATCCTCGCCCGTCCGGTACAACCATCTACGGCGTGTAGGGGTCTCCACTACATTGAGCGATCCAGGAGCCGTCCGCGGTGCGGGTTGGGAGTCCCCGCCGAGGACCGGAAAAACCCAGGGGGCGGAGCCGCCGTGCCCTGGAGTCGGAGGCCGGGCTCCGTCCTCCGGCGGTACCGCCACGCCGCACCGGCGACCGAGGGGGAACCGTGCCGCAGTCCCAGTCCACGACATCGATCTCCAGGCCCCGGAGCAGCTCCGTGGTCCGCGCCCTTCCGGGCGTGAACGTGCACCCGCTGTCGCAGGCGGCCGCCGGGCAGCCGGCCGCCCGGCAACCCGTCGTCCGTCCGGTAGCAGCGGCACACCAGTCGGCCGCCGGGCGCGGTGACTGGCTGCGCTTCGCCCCCGTCCAGCCGCTGTTCCGGGCCCGGGCCGCGCAGCGGCTCGCCGTGCTCGCGTACCACGGCGTCACCGACCCACGATCCTTCGGCGCCCAGCTCGACCGCCTGCGAAGACTCGCCACACCCGTCTCGCTCTCCGCCGTCCAGCGAGCCGTCACCGAACGGCGGCCCCTGCCGGCCCGCAGCGTCCTCGTCACCTTCGACGACGCCGACCGCAGCGTCCTCACCCACGCCCTGCCCGCCCTCAACGACCGGGGAATCCCGGCCGCCGCGTTCGTCATCTCCGAGCTGATCGGCACCGAGAAACCGTTCTGGTGGCACGAGGCCGACTTCCTCGCCCGGCACGGGGGACGCGCCCGCTCACTCGACTGCGGACACCCCTCGCAGCTGCTCCCCCGGCTCAAGGCCATGGCCGACCCTGACCGGCGGCGCAGCCTCCAGGAGCTGCGGGTCAGCGCCGACCGTCGCCCTCCCCGGCAGGAACAGCTCACCCCCGCCGACCTGCTCGCCCTGCGCGAGGGCGGAGTGGCGATCGGCAACCACACCCAGGGGCACCCCTGTCTCGGCCGCTGCGACGACGCCACCGTCCGTGCCGAGATCACCGGCGCCCACGAGGCCCTCACCCGCTGGCTCGGCGAACCACCGGCCGCCTTCGCCTACCCCGACGGCGGCCACGACCCGCGCGCGGAAAGCGTCCTGCAGGAGCTGGGCTACCGCCTCGGCTTCCTCTCCGACCACCGCCTCGGCCCCCGCCTCCCCAACCACCCCCTCCAGATCAGCCGCCTCCAGGTCGACTCGACCACCAGCACCCGCCGGTTCGACACCATCCTCTCCGGCCTCGAACCCGCCTACCGCCGCTGGCGCGGCCAGGCCGTGGCCTGACGGCGAAGGGCTAAGCGGATCGCTTGCGCAGGAAGTCGGCCCACCCGACTTCCTGCGCAGCGGCGGCGGCAGCGGCCCGCGCGCGCTGCACCAGCGCGGCGACAACTGTTTGCAAAGTGTGGCCACGCCCGGCGACACCCGCGCACCAGAAGCCGGCCCGTCCGACTTCTCAAGCGGCTCGAAGCCTCCTCCGAGGCTCGGGGTGCGCGGAAGGCTACCGGAGGACACCCCGCAGCCTCGGTCCCGGGCCCGGGCCATCGAGGGCACACGGGTCGGCCGACTGGTCGGATGGGAAGGCCCGGAGAGGCGGGGAGCCGACCGCAGGCTGCCAAAGCGGCCGGAAGGCGGGAGGGGCGCCGCCGGCAGCAGCGAAACGGGAGCCCCGACCGTCAGACCGCCGGGGTCGTGGCGGCGAGGCTGTGGCCCTGCGGGTAGAGGAGCGCGGCCGGGGGCAGCGCGGCGGGGGCGCCGGCGTGGAGGACGGTCAGCGTGCCGTTGCCGGTGCGGGCCGGGTCGGCGATGCGGCGGAGTGCCTGGGCGGCGACGGCGTCGGCGGAGCCGTGCAGGATGAGGTCCGGCGCCGCGACGGGAGCGACCGCGGCGCGGATGCGGTCGGCCACCAGTTCGTAGTGGGTGCAGCCGAGCACGATGGCCGCCGTGCCCGCCGGCGTGCGGGCGGCCGCGTCGGCGATGGCCGCGTCGATGGCGGCGTCGTCGCCGTGTTCGACGGCGTCCGCCAGGCCAGGGCAGGCGACCTCGGTGACGGCGGCCGTCCCGGCGAAGTCACGGATGAGGCCGCGCTGGTAGGCACTGCCCGTGGTGGCCGGGGTGGCCCAGATGGCGACCGGGCCGCCGAGCGCGGCGGCCGGCTTGATGGCCGGGACGGTGCCGATGACGGGCAGCGCGGGCTCCAGTTCGGCGCGCAGGGTGGCGAGCGCGTGGACGGAGGCGGTGTTGCAGGCGATCACCAGGGCGTCCGGCCCGAGGGCGGCGGCCGCCCGCGCGCAGCCGAGGGCGAGCGCGGTGACCTCCTCGGGTGTCCGCGGGCCCCAGGGCATCGAGGCGGGGTTGGAGGAGAGCACCAGGTCGGCGTCGGGGCGGAGCCTCCGCAGGGCGGCAGCCGCGGCCAGCAGGCCGATTCCCGAGTCCATCAGTGCGATCTTCACAGGGCAAGACTTTAGTCGATGCCCCGCTGCGGGCCCCGGGTGCGGCAGACTGCCCGAGTGACCGTCCTGCTGTGGATCGCCGTGCTCTCCCTGCTGGTCTGGCTCTGGCTCGCGTGCTGCCACGGGTTGTTCTGGCGTACCGACGTGCGGCTTCCGCCGCGCCGTCCGCCCGCCCGTTGGCCGCAGGTCGTGGTGGTGGTGCCGGCCCGGGACGAGGCGGAGGTGCTGCCGCTCAGCCTGCCCGGCCTGCTGGCGCAGAAGTATCCGGGCCGGGCCCGGGTGGTGCTGGTGGACGACCACAGCTCGGACGGGACCGGAACGCTGGCGCGTTCACTCGCCACGCCCGGCGGGCTGGAGCTGACCGTGACCACCCCTCCCCCGCTGCCCGCCGGCTGGACGGGAAAGCTGTGGGCGCTGCGGCACGGGGTGGAGCTGGCCGGTCCGGACGCCGAGTACCTGCTGCTCACCGATGCGGACATCGCGCACGGACCGGACTCGCTGGCCGAGCTGGTGGCCGCCGCCGAGACCGGCCGGCTGGACCTGGTGTCGCAGATGGCCCGGCTCCGGGTGGAGACGGGGTGGGAGCGGTTGATCGTGCCCGCGTTCGTCTACTTCTTCGCCCAGCTGTACCCGTTCCGCCGCAGCAACCGGCCCGGGGCCCGGACGGCCGCGGCGGCGGGCGGCTGCTCGCTGGTGCGGCGGGAGGCCCTGGAGCGGGTGGGCGGGGTGGCGGCGATCCGGGGGGCGGTGATCGACGACGTGTCGCTGGCCCGCGCGGTGAAGGCGGCGGGCGGCCGGACCTGGCTGGGCCTGGCGGAGCAGGTGGACAGCGTCCGCCCGTACCCGCGGCTGGCCCAGCTCTGGCGGATGGTCTCGCGCAGCGCGTACGCGCAGCTGCGGCACTCCCCGCTGCTGCTGGTCGGGACGGTGGCCGGCCTGGCGCTGGTGTACCTGGTGCCGCCGGTGGCGGCCGTCACGGGGGTGGTCACCGCGCACTGGGCGGTGGCGGCGGCCGGCGGGGCGGCGTGGGCGCTGATGGCGGGGACGTTCGTGCCGATGCTGCGCTACTACCGCCGGCCGGCGCCGGCCGCGCTGCTGCTGCCCTTCACCGCGTTGCTCTACCTGCTGATGACGGTGGACTCGGCGGTACAGCACTGGCGCGGGCGCGGGGCCGCCTGGAAAGGCCGGACGTACTGAGCCCGAGTGGGCCACACTGTTCGAATGGACCGTCAGATGATCTCCCGCCTCGCCCACGCCCACCACCCGATCGCCGCGCCGATCACCGACGAGTCGGTGGCCCGGCTGCTGGCCAGGGCGACCGGGCGCACCGAGACCGGCCGGGCCCTGGACCTCGGCTGCGGCGAGGGTGCCTGGCTGGTCCGCGCGTTGGCGGCGCGGCCGCACTGGCAGGCGGTCGGCGTCGACCTGGACGCGGCGGCGCTGACCCGGGCCCGGGAGACGGCCACGGCGCTCGGGGTGGAGCGGCGGATCGGCCTGCACCACCTGGACGCCCGCGAGTTCAAGGCCAAGGAGCCCTTCGACCTGGTGCTGAACGTCGGCGCGACGCACGCCTTCGGCGGCCTGCTGCCGACCCTGGCGGCCGCCCGCGAGTTGCTGGCCCCCGGCGGTCTGGTGCTGGTCGGCGAGGGTTTCTGGGAGCGCGAGCCCGCCCAGGCAGTGCTGGACGGCCTGGGCGCGGCCCGGGACGACTACGCCGATCTGGCGACCACCACCGACCGGGTGATGGCCGACGGCTGGACGCCGGTGTACGGGTACGTCAGCAGCCTGCAGGAGTGGGACGACTACGAGTTCTCCTGGACGGGGTCGCTGTCGGCCTGGGCACTGGACCACCCGGACCACCCGGACGCGGCGGCCGCCCGCGAGGCCGCGGACCGGCACCGCACGGAGTGGCTGCACGGCTACCGGGGCACCCTGGGCTTCGTCACGTACCTGCTGCGCCGCGACTGAGCCGAGGCCGGGCCGAGGCACGCCGGCCCGGCCCCGCACACCCGCTCCCGCACACCCGGCCTCGGCAAGCCCGCCGCACCCCATCCCCACCCCACCCCTGACCGGCGGCCGGGGCGCGGGCCTACTTCTGCGTGCGGGCGAGGAAGTCGTCGATCAGCGGGGCGATCTCCGGCAGCTTCTCCTCCAGCGCGAAGTGCCCGGTGTCGAACACGTGCAGCTCGGCGTCGGGCAGGTCGCGCAGGTAGGCCCGGGCGCCGGGCTCGGTGAAGAACGGGTCGCCCGCGCCCCAGAGGATCAGCGTGGGCGGCCGGTTCGCGCGCAGCCACTCCTGCCAGACGGGGTAGAGCGCCACGTTGGAGTGGTAGTCGAGGGCGAGCTCGACCTGGATGTCCTTGCGGCCGGGCTGGTCGAGGAAGTGCTGGTCGAGGGTCCAGCCGTCGGGTGCGACGAGTTCCGGGTCGCCGGTGCCGCCCTCGTACTGGCTACGGGTGACCTCCAGGGTGAGGATGGAGCGCGCCCGTTCGGCGGCGCCGTCGACACCGTGCTGGTTGGCGATGAACTCCCGCGCCAGGTCGGAGAGTCCCTCCTCGTAGGCGTTGCCGTTCTGGACCACCAGGCCGGTGATCCACTCCGGGTGGCGGGTGGCCAGCCGCAGGCCGACGGGGGCGCCGAAGTCGAAGACGTAGAGGGCGAACCGGTCCAGCCCGAGGGCCAGGCAGAAGCCCTCGACGACGTCGGCGAGGGTGTCGAAGCGGTAGGTGAATTCACCGGGCGCGGGGCTGTCGCTGTGGCCGAAGCCCGGGTAGTCGGGGGCGATCAGGCGGTAGCGGGTGCCGAGCGCGTCGAGGAGCCGGCGGAACTGGTGGGAGGCGGAGGGGAATCCGTGCAGCAGCAGGAGGACCGGCGCGTCGCTCGGACCGGTCTCCCGGTAGAAGACGCGCAGGCCGTCCACGTCGACGTGGCGGTGCCGGATGTGCGGGATCGTCAGCTCGCTCATGCTAACCATTAAACTCCCACGTACTGGTTAGATGCAATGCCCTCCGGCGATCACCGGCCCAGCAGCCGCAGCGCGGCCGGCTTGGTGAACTCGTACCGGGTCATCTGTTCGAGGTCCTTCAGCCAGCCCGTCACCCGGGCCGGGCGGGCCAGCACCCGGCCGTACAGCTCCTCGAAGGCGGAGGTGACGGTCTCCAGTGAGAACCGGCCGACGACCCACTCCCGCCCCCAGGAGCCCAGCCGGGCCCGGTGACCGGGGTCGTGCAGCAGTCCGCGGAGCTGGCCGGCCAACGCCTCCGGCGCACGCGAGCCGTCGCCGAAGCCGTACATGCAGCGCGAGGCGTGCGGCTCGACCAGCGGACCCGGCTCGTGCACGGCCGTGTACCCGGCCGCCCCGTGGACCACCACCGGTTTGCCGAAGGCCAGGCCCCGCAGGGCCGAGCCCCCCATGCCGAGAACGACGTCGGCGGCCTGGTATGCGGGCCGCGGATCGGCCAACTGGCCCGGTACCAGCACGGCTTGACGGCCCAGCTCGGCATTGACGGCAGCCGCCCGGGCGCGAATCCGCTCCAGGCTGGGCCCGGCACCGACGATCACCAGCCGGACCTTCGGGTCGTCCAACCGCCGGACGGCGTCGACGGTCAGCTCCACACCGGCGTCCTTCTCCAGCGCGGGGACCAGCCGGGTGACGATGGCGAGCAGCAACTCGTCCTCGCCGATTCCGTGTTCACGGCGGAACGCGGTTCCGTCGACCTGGCCGGGCGCGTCGCCGGCGGTGTTGACCGGCGGTTCGATCAGGCTGACGTCCCGGTGCCCGAAGGCCCGGCCGTCCCCCATCAGCGCGCCGAGGCCGAGCACCAGCGGCTGGTGCCGGGGCAGGCCGCGCAGCATCCGGATGCCGTAGAAGGTGGTGACCACCGGCAGCCGGCCGTAACGCCCCGGCCCGAAGTAGGAGTTGCGGGCGGCACGGACCTCCCAGGCGTGCAGCAGCTGGCTGCCGTGCTTCGCGGCGAGGACGCCGAGGCGGCGGCGGATCTCGGCGTGCGGGGTGTCCGGACCGCCCGCGACCACCACCTCCAGCCCGTGCCCGGCGGCGAGGTCGACCAGCGGGGCGGGGCCGTCCACTCCCAGGGCGAACAGCACCGGGGCGTGGCCGCGGTCGCGCAGGGTGCGGGCGATGTCGACCGCGTTGAGCTGGGCGCCGCCCAGGGCAAGGTTGTTGAGATGGACCAGCACCCGGACGGGTCTCAAGGGTCACTCCTCCCAGTGGTGCGGGACGAAGACCGGCGCGGCCAGCACGACCGCCCGCGGCGGCGTGTCCAGCATCGGGCCGAACACGTCGAACTGGCCGACCGAGTGCCAGCTCATCAGCGTCCCGCCGTCGGTCCGCCCGATGCTGTAGACGCCGGCCCAGAGCGTGTACCGGCCGCGCGGCAGCGGCAACCGGGGTATCACGCAGGCGATCTGGTGGTCGTCGCCGGTGAGCCGGACCTCGAGGCTGATCTGGAAGATCGGGCTGGAGGTGCCCTCACTGACACCCAGGTGCAGGGTCGCGTCACCGCGGTAGTCGCCGGCGAGGGTCAGCTCGATCGTCATCGGCTCGTCGGTGGTGAGGCTTTCGCGGTCCTCGCCCCGGACGGCGTGCTTGACCAGTTGCAGCGGCTCGCCGGTACGGCCGCCGGCCTCGGACTGCGCCTCGATGGAGTCCCGGTAGCCCGCCATCGCCTCCTTGATGCCCGCGTCCACCCGCACCGAGCCCTGCTCCAGCCAGATGCCGCGGCGGCAGATGGACTCGACGGCCGGCAGGTCGTGGGAGACGAAGACGATCGTGGTGCCCTGCTCGGCGACCTCGCGCCTCCGGTCCAGGCAGCGCTGCTGGAAGACGGCGTCGCCGACCGCCAGCACCTCGTCCACCAGCAGGACGTGGGGCTCCAGGTAGGCCGCGACGGCGAAGCCCAGGCGCATCTGCATGCCGGAGGAGTAGAACTTGACCTGCCGGTCGATGGCACCGCCGAGCCGGGCGAACTCCACGATGTCGTCGAAGCGGGTCGCCACCTCGCGCCGTCGCAGGCCGAGCAACGCGCCGAACAGGTAGATGTTCTCCCGGCCCGTCAGATCCGGGTGGATGCCGGCCCGGATCCGCGGCGGGGGCGGTCCAGAAGATCAGGAAGAGCAGTCCGAGGACGCCGATGCCGATCACCATGTCCACGCCGGCGACCAGCATGGTGGCCAGCGCGAAGACCTCGCGCGGGCAGTACACCTTGTTGAGCAGGCTGAGGTTGTTGGCCAGGCTCAGCGCGCCCTGGTTCATGGTGTTGCTGAAGAACTGCCAGACGATCAGGCCGACGTAGGCGAAGAGCGGGTAGGCGGCCGTACCGGTGTCGATCTTCACCGCGCGGTGGAAGACCAGCGTGAAGACGGAACAGAGCGCGAGCGGGGTCAGCACCGCCCAGGCGAAGCCGAGCACCGCCTGCTTGTACCGGGCGCGCAGGGCGCGCTCGGCCAGCGCGCGCACCAACTCTCGTGCGCCCCAGAGCTCCCGGGCCACCTGCGCGGGGCTCAGCCGACGCTTGAAGACCAGCTCCGGTGGCGGCCCGTCGGCGGCGGGCCGCCTCGGAGCGGCCGTTGTCCGGCTGTCGCGCTCGTCGACGACCTGCGCGCGTTGTCCCCCCACGGACCCCCGCCCTCTCCGGTACCGCCGGTATCGAGAAGTGGGCCCGCCACCACGGCAGTTACCGGCCTCGGCGGTGCGACCCGGCGTCCACTCCGGCACAGAGGGTGGTCGCCGGAGCTCGGTTCGGTGAAGGTGATCGGGTCGGGGTCAGTGCTGCTCGTGGCGGGGGTTGCGCTGCTGGTCCTGCTGGACCAGCCGGTCGAGGACGTCGGGCATCGCCTCGACGCCGCCGGCCTGGGTGGGCGAGGTGCGCTGCTCGCCCTGGACGACGACGGTCGGCAGCTCGTTGATCCCGTACCGGACGAACATCGCGGCGGCCTCGTCGACGGCCTGCTGCACGTCGGCGGAGCGGTAGGCGTCCCGGAACTGCTGCGGGTCGACGCCCTGGCGCAGCGCCCAGTCGGTGGCGGTGTCCTCGGTGGTGAGGTCCTGCTTGTCGGAGTGGATCGCACGGAAGGCGCCGGTCTGCAGGCGCTCGACCAGGTCGAGGCGCTCCAGCGTGTAGTAGAGGCGTGCGTGGCCGCGCTGCGCGGCCTCCTCGCGGCTGCGCGGCCAGATCGCGGGCACCCGGCGCAGGTCGACGTCCTCGCGGTGCTTCTCGGTCCAGGCCTGGAGCGGCTTCTCCAGCTGCTGGGAGTGGCCGCAGTCGTACCAGAAGAACTCGACGGCCTCGGTGCGGGCGCTCGCGCGCGCCGCCTGGGACTGGTCGATCCGGGTGAACCGGGAACCCTCGGTGGCGGGTTGGCTCGTGGCTGCGCCGGCCTGGACGGGGGATGCGGCGATCCCGGCGGCGACGGCGAGCAGGACGGTGGACCTCAGCAGCGTCTTCACACCGGGCAGTCTGACGGTGACGGATCGTCATCGACGAGTCGGCCCGGGGAGGCCGGGCCGGGATTCGCCCGTTCGGCGCAGCCCGGCCCGGGACCGCCTGGTCCGTCACCGGTCCGTCACCGTCCTGTCGCCGCCCCCGGGGCCGCGGCCGGCGACAGGACCAGGCCCGACCCCGGGACGGCGGCCGGCGACAGGACCAGGCCCGACCCCGGGACGGCGGCCGGCGACGGGACCAGGCCCGGTGACGGGACCGCGGCCGATGACGGGACCGGGCCCGGTGGTGGCCCGGTCCCGGGCCGGACGGACGCGCAGGCTCCTCACTCCGGGCGCAGGCTCCTCACTCCGGGCGCGGGGCGTGCTCCGGGCGCGGGGGTACCACGGCGGGCGCGGGCTCCGCCTTCGCGAGCGCGGGCGCTGCGGTCGCCGCGGACACTGCGGCCCCCGCGGCTGCCGCGGGCGCGGGCGCCTCGGCGGCGGGCGCCGCCTCCTGCTGCGGGGCCGCACCGGGCTTGGGAGTGGCGCCTTCGAAGAAGCGCAGCAGCTCGACCGGGAACGGCAGGACGAGGGTGGAGTTCTTCTCCGCCGCCACCTCGACCACGGTCTGGAGCAGGCGCAGCTGCAGCGCGGACGGCGTCCTGTCCATCATCTCCGCCGCCTGGGAGAGCTTCTCGGCCGCCTGGAACTCGCCGTCGGCCGTGATGATGCGGGCCCTGCGCTCGCGGTCGGCCTCGGCCTGGCGGGCCATCGAGCGCTTCATCGAGTCGGGCAGCGCGACGTCCTTGATCTCGACCCGGTCGATGTGGACGCCCCAGCCGACGGCCGGGCTCTCCAGCATCAGCTCCAGGCCGCGGTGCAGGTTCTCCCGGCCGGAGAGCAGGTCGTCCAGCTCGCTCTTGCCGATGATCGAGCGCAGCGAGGTCTGCGCGACCTGTGACATGGCGAAGGCGTAGTTCTGGACGTCGACGGTGGCCAGCACCGGGTCGACCACCCGGAAGTAGACCACCGCGTCGACCCGGACGGACACGTTGTCCCGGGTGATGCCCTCCTGCGCGGGCACCGGCATGGTGATCACCTGGACGTTCACCTTGCGCATCCGGTCGACGACCGGCACCAGCAGGGTCGGGCCGGGCTGGCGGACCCGTCCGCTCACCCGGCCCAGCCGGAACACCACTCCCCGCTCGTACTGCTGGACCACCCGCACTCCGGTGGCGAGCCAGAGGATTGCCAGGGCCGCGAGGCCCGCGAGTACCACCATGTCCGGTGACCTTTCCCCGTGCCGGCGCGTCCGGGCCGAGTCCCTGATGGCTCCGTCGTACGAGCGCGCCGCGGAGGAAGTATCCGCCCGCTCCGGCCGGTTGCCTACGGCGGGTGCGGGTCTTGATGCACGGTCGGCACCGCGGTCGGCACCGTCACGCCCGTTCCCGGCCGGTGACCGCCGTGAACAGCGCCTGCCACCGGTCGGCGACCACGCCGAGCTCGGAGTGCGCCAGCGCGTGCTCGCGGGCGGCGGCGCCGAGCGCGGCGCGGTCGCCGGCCAGCACCTTGGCCAGGGCCTCGGCGAGCGCGAGCGGGTCGCCGGGGGCGGTCAGTGCGCCGGTGCGGCCGTCCTGGACCACCGAGCGGACCCAGCCGACGTCGGTGGCGACGGCGGGCAGGCCGGCCAGTGCGGCCTCGATCAGGACGCCGGGCACTCCCTCGCTGTCGCTGGTGAGCAGCAGTGCGTCGGCGGCGCGGTAGAGCGGTGCCGGGTCGGCGAGGATCCCCAGGAAGTGGGCCCGGGCGGCGGCCGGGTGCTGTTCGAGGGCGGTGCGCAGCGGGCCGTCGCCGGCCACCGCGAGCCGGACGTCGGGAAGCCGGTCGAGGGCGTCGAGGGCGAGGTCGAGCCGCTTCTCTGGGGCGATCGCGCCGATCCAGGCGACCAGCAGGCCGTCGGCGGGCAGGCCGAGGGCGTGCCGGGCGGCCCGTCGGTCGGCGGGGCCGTCGGCGGGCGGGTAGCGGTCGGCGGCGCGGGCGTTGGGGATGGTGCGGACCTTCCCCGCGGGCAGCCGGAACCGGTCCTGGAGGACGGCGCGGGCCTCGTCGGCGAGCGCGGTGACGGCGGCGGCCCGGTGCAGCAGGACGCCGGTGCGCAGGCGGCGCAGCGGGCTCGCCGTCCAGTGCCGGGGGTCGCCGATGGAGACGTAGACGAACGGGGTGCGGGTGCCGGCCAGGGCGAGGGCGCAGGCCGGGAGGGTGGCGGAGCCGTGCGCGACGACGAGGTCGGCGGTGCGGGCGGCGGCGCGCAGGGCGCGCAGGGTGGCGGGGTGCAGCCGGCCGGGGCCGAGCACGGTGGTGGCCCGGGTGTCGGGTGCGTCCGGGTGGGCGTCGGGGTGCGGGGCGAGGGCGCGCAGTGCGGAGGCCTGGCCGCGGCGGCGCAGTTCCCTGTGGAGGTCCCGGGCGAGGTTCTGGGCGCCGCGTCGGCGCGGGTCGGTGATCAGGTGGAGGATGCGGGGGCGGGTTCCGGCCGTCTTCGCCGGCGTCGCGTCGGGCATGGGATCGACCTTGGCACAGGGCCCGGCGCGGTACAGCCCCTTCGCGCAACCCGGTGGTGGCCTGCGCGCCCGCGTGGGTACTCCCGGTGGGCGCCGTTCGATGCCGTCGCACGCTGACCGCGCCGGCTGTGCGCCCTGCCGCACGCCCTCGGCCGCCCCCCGCCGCCCCCGGGGCCGGGGACCGTCCTGGCCGATTCCCTGGCGGGCCGCGGTCGCCACCTGCGATGCTGATCCGCAATCAGGGCGCCGGCCGGCATGGGAGACCGGGCGCGCCCACGAGGGCGGGGGTTGGCCTGTGCATGTGCTCTATGTGATCGACAGCGTGAGCAGGGTCGGCGGGGCCGAGCAGGGTCTGGTGGCGATGGCCCCCCAACTGGTGCGGGCCGGCGTGAAGCTGGACGTGGCGTACCTCAAGGACTCGCCCGGCGGTTTCCAGCCGGAGCTGACCGCGGCCGGCGCCGACGTGTTCGGGGTGGGCCGGCCCACCCGGGGGCGGACGGCCGCCGCGTTGCACCGGCTGGTCCGGGAGCGCCGGCCGGACCTCGTCCACACCACGCTCTACGAGTCGGACGTGCTCGGCCGGGCCGCCGCGCTGTCGGCCCGTACTCCGGTGGTCTCCAGCCTGGTGAACTCGGCGTACGGCCCGGAGCACCTCGGTGCGCGCGGGCTCAGCCCGTGGAAGGTGCGGGCGGCGCAGGCGGTCGACGCCGCGACCGCCCAGGGCACCCGGCGCTTCCACGCGCTGACCCGGTACGTGGCCGGGGCGATGGCGCAGCGGCTGCGGGTGTCGCGGGAGCGGATCGACGTCGTCCCGCGCGGGCGCGACCCGGAGCTGCTGGGCACCGTCACCCCGGAGCGGCGAGCCGCCGTGCGGTCCGCGCTGGACCTGCCGCAGGACGTCCCGGTGGTGCTCGCGGCGGCGCGCCAGCAGTACCAGAAGGGCCTGGACGTGCTGTTGGAGGCCTGGCCCGCGGTGCTGCGGGCCGAGCCGGACGCGGTGCTGCTGCTGGCCGGCAGCGAGGGCACCGAGACGGCGCGGCTGACGGCGCTCGCCGAGACGGCCGGCAGCGTGCGCTTCCTCGGGCCGCGCGACGACGTCTTCGACCTGATGGCCGCCTCCGACGCGTTCGCCGTGCCCTCCCGGTGGGAGGGGCTGGGCAGCGCGGCCATGGAGGCGATGGGCGTCGGCGTGCCGCTGGTCTGTGCGGACGTGCCCGCGCTGCGCGAGACGGTCGGTTCGGAGGACTACGCCCGGCTGGTGGCACCGGAGCGGCCGGCCGAACTGGCGGCGGCGCTCACCGACACGCTGGAGGACCGGGCGTCGGCCCGGGTGCGGGCGAAGGCGGCCCGGGCGCGGTTCCTGACCGCGTTCACACTGCACCACGTGTCGGCCCAGATGGTCGGGTTCTACGAGCGCTCGTTGCGGCTGCGCCAGGTCTGACGGGATCCGGCCACCGCGGTCCCGTCCGCCCCGGTTCGCCGGGCCCCAGTATCGCCAAAGCGGTTGCGCCGCACGTCGCGGCTCGGCAAGCATCGCAGCAGGGGACCGGCGGGGGCGGCGGGCCGGGGGCAGGTGCGCCCCGCTCCGCCACGGGGGGCGCATCGTCAGGGGGCGGGTTGCGACATCAGCCGCGGGATTCCACCGTGCCGGACTCCCTGCACAGTTGGCAGCACCCGGACCGCCTCGCTCCCGAACGGGCCGCCCCCGGGCGGGAGTTCCACAGCACCGCCGCACGACGAACGCGAGGGGATCCAACCGGCGGAACCGGCAAACCACTTCACCGTCCTGCGGCGGTACTGGCGGCTTCTCGTCGGCTGCACGCTCGCCGCACTCGTCGTCGGCTGGCTCCTGACCCCGGCCGGTGGCACGGTGGACAACGCCAAATGGAAGTGCAAGGTCGCCATCACGCCGGTCGCGGGGGCCGGTGACACCGTGCGGGCCGACCAGGTGCTCTCGTACGCGCAGGGCTCGGACGTCGCGACGGCGGCGGCCGAGCAGCCCGGCACCGACGCCGCCGCGGTGATCGCCCGCCGCACGGTCACGGCCGACAGCGCGCAGATGCTGTCGATAGCGACCACCGGGCCGACCCAGCAGTCCTGTTCCGACCTGGCGGCCGCGTACTCGGCCGCGATCATCAAGGGCTTCAGCGACGAGTCCGCGAAGAGCGCCGCCGAGACCGTCAAGAAGCTCCAGGCCCAGGCCGACGCGCAGCAGCAGGCGCTGGACGACATCCAGCAGCAGTTCAACCGCTCGTCGGCCGGGGACCAGCCCAAGCTCCAGCCCAAGCTGACCGCCGCGTCCACCTCGCTGACCGCGACGCTCACCGCGATCAGCAAGCTGCAGAACGGCGCCCAGACCGACGCCATCCAGCAGTGGGGCAGCATCGACGCCCGCCAGGGCACCACCAACCTGCTCTCCTCCCCCACCCGCAGCGTCCGGCTGGGCCTGGCGGTGGCCCTCGGGCTCGCCCTCGGTGTGGTCGCGGCGCTGATGCTCAGCCGGATGGACACCCGGCTGCGCACCCGCAACGCGGTCGAGGAGGCGTTCAACCTGCCGGTGATCGGCGAGGGGCCCCAACTCTCGTGCCGTCTGCGGCGGTTGCGCGATCCGCTGGTGCGCGCCCGACCGTCCGACCCGGCCGCCGAGGCCTACCGGTCGCTGCGCTCGACCCTGCTGCTCACCGGCCCGGACGCGCTGGCGCTGCCGGTCCACGGGCAGGGTGAGCGGGAGCCCGCCGGGGCCGTCGCGCGCCGGCTCACCCGGCCCGCGCCGGTGGTGCTGGTCGCCTCCGGCAGCAGCGGCGACGGGCGGAGCACCACGGTCGCCAACCTGGCCGCCGCGCTCGCCGAGACCGGTCGCGAGGTCCTCGTCCTGGACTGCGACTTCCGCCACCCGCAGCTGCACGCCCACCTCGGTGTGGGGGGCGGCCCCGGCATGGCCGAGCTGCTCAGTGGCGAACAGCTGGGCGAGCTGGACGAGTTGATCCGGCCGACCAATGTCGAGGGGGTCTCGCTGATCACCGGCGGCAACACCACCGCCTATCCGGCCGCGCTGGTGCTGCGGGCCGCCGAGGCACTGCGCCGGGCACGCCGGTACGCGGACGTCATCCTGGTCGACACCTCGCCGCTGCTGCACGCCAACGACGCGTACGACCTGGTGCAGCATGCGGACGCGGTGCTGGTGACCGTGCGGAGCGGCAATGCGACGCCGGAACAGGCCGACCGGGTCTCGGAGTTGCTCTCCCGGACCGGGGTGCCGGTGGCCGGTGTGGTTCTGCTCGGCACGTACGGCCCGACCGGGCGGCGGCGGCGCAGCGCGGCGGGTGGCGGCGGTACGACGGCGCTCGGCGGCCGCTCGGCGCAGACCGCCCTGCCGCGTCCGGGGGCGCCCGCGCCGGAGCACGGAGGCCAACGGGCGGCGGAGCGGGGGTCCGGCCGGCCGGCCGAACGACCGGCGGAGCGGACGGCGCCCAGCTGGGCACGGCGCGGCGCCACCGGCGGCGGCACCGACGGCCGCAGCGCGAACGGCACGCACGGCACGTACGGCACCCGCGGCACCAACGGCCCGGCGAGGGCGGCCTGGTCGCCACCCGGGACGCCGACCTCGCCCGCCGGCTGCGCACCGCCCGCGACTACGGGAACCCGGGCGACTACGACACGCTCTTCCCCGGCCTGAACGCCCGGATGAGCGAGCTGCACGCCGCCGTCGGCCTCAACTGGCTGGCCGGGCTGCCCGAAAGGGTGGTCCACCGGGGCACACTCGTGGCCGAGTTCGCCGCGGGGACGGCCGGCCTGCCCGGACTGCGGCTCGCCCTGCCGGAGGAGGGCGACGTCTCCACCTTCAAGGACCTCACCCTCATCCTGGACGCCGGCGCGTTCGGGCTCACCGCGCGCCAACTCGCCGACGCACTACGGGCGGAGGGCATCGACTCGCACCGTTACTTCCACCCGCCGGTGCAGCGCCAGCGCGCCTACGCCCACCTCGGGCAGGCCGAGACGCTGCCACTGACCGACCGGCTGGCCGACTCGGTCCTCACCGTGCCGCTATGGTCGCACATGGACGCACCCGTCGTCCGCCGGATCGCCGCGGCGGTGGCCCGGATCCAGCCGTACGCGGAACGCCTGCGCGCAGCCTGACCCGCGCGCCGCCGCGTTACGCGGTTCGGGTGAACGCGGTTGGACCGCGGGCACCCCCGGTCGGCAGGATGTCCGGCCGGGGCCCGCGGTCCCGTCCCACCCTCCCCCGTACGGATTTGGAGTCACCCGGTGCTCAAGGGATTCCGCAGCTTCCTGCTGCGCGGAAACGTCGTCGACCTCGCGGTCGGCATCGTCATCGGCGCGGCCTTCACCGCCGTCGTCACCGGGTTCGTCACGGCCTTCCTCACCCCGCTGATCGGCGTCGCGACCGGCGCCGTCGGCGACTTCACCCAGAAGACCTTCGCGGTCGCGGGCACCAGCTTCCCGTACGGCGTGTTCGTGAACGCGCTGATCAGCTTCGTGCTGGTGGCCGCGGTGATCTACTTCATCGTGGTGGTGCCGGTCGGCAGGCTCCAGGCGAAGCTGGAGGGCGCCAAGCCGGCACCGGTGGCCAAGGCCGACTGCCCGGAGTGCCTGAGCACTATCCCGGCCGCGGCGGTGCGCTGCTCGTTCTGCACCTCCGAGGTGGCGGGCCGCCCGGGCTTCCCCGCCCAGGCCTCCCCCCGGCCGGCGCCGGTCCGCTGACCCGAAGGCCCGCTGACCTCGGGCTTCGCGGCCCCGAAGACTCTCACGGGGACTTTATTCCCGAAACATTCACGAGCCCTCGCCGGTCCGCCGACGGGGGCTCGAATGCGCCAGCGCACGCCCTGCCCGCAAAAGTTTCTTCGTCGGTCCCCGAACCGTCCACCGCCCCGACACCGCAACGGCCTTCGCGGGCCCCGTCCGAGCCCCGTTCGAGGCCGCACCCCGGCCCGAAGCTGGCCTGAACTCGACGCCGGAATGTCCGTTCTTACTACTTTCGAAACCTTTGTGCGAGCGAAGACTGTGTAAACACTCGAACTGCTCGGCCTCCCACTCTCCTCAGCAGGCGCATTGTGGGCTTACCGTATGCCCCATGACCTCGCCCCGCTCCTACGACGGAGTCGGCTACCCCTCTCCGTCCTTCTCCTCCGGCACGCCCATCTACGACTCCCTCGTCGCAGAACGCGGTGTCCCGCAGATCGCGCCCATCAACGTGCCGGCCGCCCTGCCGCCGGCACTGTCCTCCGGTTACGGATCCGGCCTCGGCCCGTCCTATGAGAACCGGTACGGCAGTGGGTACGACACCCCCGGCAGCAACCTCCCCGCGCTGCCCCCCGCCCGCCTCGCCCTGGGCCCCGGCCCGAGCAGCGGCCCCTCCGCCGGCCCCGCCACGACGTACATCCCGGCGCAGCCCGCGCCGGCGTACGCCTCCGCGCCCCAGCCGCCCGTCCCCGGTTACGGCGGCCCCCAGGCGTACCTGTCCGGCCAGCGCCCGCAGGCCCCCGCCCCCGGGTTCTCGCAGGCCACCGGCGGCGGCGCCTACCAGCCGTCCGGCGGCCAGAGCTTCGGCGGACAGAACACCTTCGTGGGTGCCGGCCAGGGCGGCCCGCAGTCCTTCGGCGCGCAGCCGCTGGGCGGCCCGGGCTCCTTCGGCGGCCCGCAGCAGTCCGCCGGCCAGCAGCCCGGCGGGCCGCAGAGCTTCGGCGGCCAGCAGTCGTTCGGCGGCCAGCAGCCCTTCGGCGGGTCCGGTCCGGCCGGCCCCGGCTTCCAGGGCCAGGGCGGCGACCAGTCCTTCGGCGGCGCCCAGCTGCGCCCGGCCTCCCCGGTCGCGCCGGTCCGCCCGATGCAGCCGCAGCGCCCGGGCCAGTACGCCGAGCCCGGCCAGTTCCAGCAGGGCTACCAGCCGCAGGGCCAGGGCTACTAGGTCGAGCCCGCCACCCCGGGCCGGCCCCACCCGGCCCGAACCCGCACCACCTGAGCACCACCCGGAGCCACCGCGCTCCGGGCGTACGGAGAAACGGGTCATCCACGGACCGTCCGGACCGCCACCTCACCTGGCGTCCGGGCGGTCCGTGCGCGTACGGGGCCCGGCAGCGTCCCGGGAACCGGATGCCGACGGCGTGACGGCTCCTGGCAGGATGGGGGAATGCAGCTCACCGGACTTCACGTCTACCCCGTCAAGTCGATGTACCGCCTGAGCCCCGAGAGCGCCCGGGTCGAACCCTGGGGCCTGCTCGGCGACCGCCGCTGGATGCTGGCCGACCCCACCGGACGCTTCGTCAGCCAGCGCGAGAACACCGCCCTCGGCCAGATCCGCACCGCGCTCGCCGACGACGGCACGCTCACCCTCACCGCCCCCGACGGCTCCCGGATCGAGGTCCCGGCGCCGGCCGTCGCGGCGGGCGACCCGCTCGCCGAGGTCGAGGTCTGGGGCGACCGCTTCAGCGCCGCCGAGGCCGCCAAGGAGGCCCACCTCTGGATCGCCGAGCACCTCGGCGACTACCGCCTGGTGCACCTGGACGACCCGCGCTCCCGCCCGGCCGACCCGGACTTCTCCTCGCCCGGCGACACCGTCTCGATGGCCGACGGGTTCCCGCTGCTGCTCACCAGCACGGCTTCGCTCGACGAGCTCAACGCGCTGATCGCCAAGGACCACCCCGAGGACCACGAGGTGCTGCCGATGGAGCGGTTCCGGCCGAACGTGGTGGTCGACGGCGCCGTGCCGTGGGCCGAGGACGGCTGGCGCCGGATCCGGATCGGCGCGCTCACCTTCAAGGTGGTCAAGCCCTGCGGCCGGTGCGTGATCACCACGACCGACCAGGAGAGCGGCGAGCGGCACGGCCCCGAGCCGCTGCGCAGCCTGGCGCGGCACCACAAGCTGCTGAAGAAGGCCGCGTTCGGGCAGAACCTGATCCCGGAGCGCCCGGCCGGCACCGAGGGCGACGTACTCGGCACGCTGCGGATCGGCGACGAGGTCGAGGTGCTGGAGGACGGCGCGCACTGGCCGGCCGGCGAACCGGTCTGAGCCACGGGCTCACGCCGCCCGCCCCCGCCCGCCGGCGTGACGTCCGGAACCCGAACTGTGCGCGCTCGTTGAAGCATGTGGTGAAGACGAAACGGCCCCCGGCACCTCTCCGCGCCGCGCGGGCGGACCACGCGCGCGGGCGCGCTACGGTGGGCGGACGGCCCGCGCGCCCCCGCGCGTACGGCCCGTTGATCGCCGGCTCGACGAAGGTGGGGACGACAGACCGTCATGGCTGAGCACAGGGTCCGGGTCACCCAGGACAGCGCATCCCGCTGGCGGCGCCGCGCCGGCGAGTACGACACGCTCGCGGAGGCCCTCGCGGCCGCCGAACCGGGCGACACGGTGACCGTCCGGCCGGGCACCTTCCGGGAGAACCTGGTGCTGGACAAGGCGGTCACCGTCGTCCCGGCGCAGGGCCCCGGCACCGTCCGGATCGATCCGCCGAGCGGTGTCCCGCTGACCGTCACGGCCGCCGCCACCGTCCGCGACCTGGTGATCGAGGGCAGTGACAGTTCCCTCCCGGCCGTGCTGGTCACCGGCCCGGAGGCGACGCCGGCGCTCAGCGGCTGCCGGGTGGAGACCCGCTCGGCCAGCGGTGTGGAGGTCACCGACGGCGCCCGGCCCACCCTGCGCGGCTGCGTGGTCACCAACCCGGCCGGTCTCGGCCTGCGGCTGCGCGGCGGGGGAACCGCCGCCGCCTTCGACGACTGCGAGGTCGCCGCCGCCGGGCAGGCCGGGATCGCCGTGCTCGGCGGCGCCACCGCCGCGCTCCAGCGCTGCCGCATCCACCACGCGACCGGCGCCGGCGTGCTGCTCACCGACCCGGGCAGCGCCGCCGAGCTGACCGGCTGCGAGATCTACGAGATCCGCGGCAGCGGCGTGCAGGCCGAGGCCCAGGCCGGCGGGCGGCTGGTCGACTGCGACATCCACCGGGTCACCGGCAACGGCCTGACCCTGGACGGCGAGGCCGAGCTGGTGCTGACCGGCTGCCGGGTGCACGACCTGCCGGAGAACGGCGCCGACCTGCGCGGCCGGGCCCGGCTCGGCCTGGTCAACAGCACCGTGCGGGACTTCGGGCGCGGCGCGCTCTCGGTCTGGGACCAGGGCACGGAGGCCACCGCCGAGTCCTGCGAGATCCACGGCTCGTCCGGCGAGTACCCGGCGCTCTGGGTCAGCGACGGCGCCCGGCTCACCCTCACCGACTGCTCGCTGCACGACCTGCCGGACGCGCTCTTCGTCCTGGACCGCGACTCCGCCGCCACCGCCGAGGGCTGCTCGTTCAGCCGGATCCGCAGCTCCGCCGTGTCCGTCAGCGGCGGCGCCGGGGTGACGCTCTCCCGCTGCCGCGTCCAGGAGGCCGGCACCGGGCTCTGGTTCCGCGACCACGGCAGCGGCGGGCTGCTCACCGACTGCGAGATCTCCGACGTGGCCACCGGCGTGATCGTCACCAAGGGCGCCGACCCGGTGGTGCGCGACTGCACCGTCCGGGCCAGCTCGGACGCCGGCGTGTACGTCTCGGCGCAGGGCCGCGGCACCTTCGAGGACTGCCGGGTCTCGCACGGCAAGGGCTTCGGCTTCCACATCATCGACGGCTGCCGCACCGTGTTGACCCGCTGCCGGGCCGAGCAGAACGAGCGGGCCGGCTTCGAGTTCTCCGAGCCCGGTCCCGTGGTGGAGGCCTGCACCTCGGACGATGTCGGCCCGGCCGCACCCGCGCCCGAACTTCCCGCCCCGAGGGCGGCCCAACTCGCCCCTGCCGCACCGCCGTTGGCCGCCCCCCTGGCCGCCCCGGCCCCGGCCCCGGCCCCCGGGCAGGCCTCGGCGGCGATCGGGCCGATCCCCGACTGCCGGCCCGCCGACGAGGCACTGGCCGAACTCGACGCGCTGGTGGGCCTGGCCACCGTCAAGCAGGAGGTCCGGACGCTGATCGACCTGATCTCGGTCGGCCGGCGCCGCCGCCAGGCCGGGCTCAAGGCCCCCTCGCTCCGGCGGCACCTGGTCTTCACCGGCGCCCCCGGCACCGGCAAGACCACGGTGGCCCGGCTCTACGGCGAAATCCTGGCCTCGCTCGGGGTGTTGCAGCGCGGCCACCTGGTCGAGGTGGCCCGCGTGGACCTGGTCGGCGAACACATCGGCTCCACCGCGATCCGCACCGCCGCCGCCTTCGACCGGGCCCGCGGCGGGGTGCTCTTCATCGACGAGGCGTACGCACTGGCACCCGAGGACGGCGCCCGCGACTTCGGCCGGGAGGCGATCGACACCCTGGTCAAGCTGATGGAGGACCACCGGGACGAAGTGGTCGTCATCGTGGCCGGCTACACCGCCGAGATGGAACGCTTCCTCTCCGCCAACCCCGGTGTCTCGTCCCGCTTCTCACGGACCATCACCTTCTCCGACTACAGCGCGGACGAGTTGCTGGAGATCGCCCGCGCCCAGTGCGCCGAACACGAGTACGCGCTGGCCGAGGCCACCGAGGGCGCACTGCTCGACCACTTCGCCACCCTGGAGCGCGGCCCCAACTTCGGCAACGGGCGCACGGCCCGGCAGGTCTTCGAGACGATGGTCGAGCGGCACGCGATGCGCGTCGCCCACCTGGAGGACCCGTCCACCGAGGAGCTCCAGCTGCTCGTCCCCGCCGACCTCCCGGCCGCCCGGCTGCCCTGACCCGACCTGTACCCCGGCCCCGACCAGCCCCGACCGGCGGGGCGGGGCTGCGTCGGGAACTCACCCCCGCCGGAAGGGCGTTGGGCTGACATGGACGTGCTTCTCACCGGCGCGGCCGGCGGGCTGCTGCTGCCCGCCGCCCTGGTCGTCGTGTTCTTCCTCGGCGCGGTCGCCCGCCGGCTGCTCGCGCACCCGCAGGCGGGTGGCGTGCGCCCGGGCTCACACATGGGCCCGCGGGCCGGCGGGGGCCGCGCGGGGGCCACCGCCACCGAGGAACTGCACGCGCTGCTCTACCCGGGCAAGCGTGACCAGCTGGAACAGCGCCGGATCGAGCTGGTGCTGCGGGACGACGAACACGACGGCGGACCGAAGCGGACCGGCATCGACCTCGCGGGCGGCACGGCAGTCCTCCCCCTGGTGCCCGAGCAACCCGAGCAGCCCGGGCAGCGCGAGTAGCGTGGGCGGTCCCGGCGTCAGCCCGACCAGGCGCCGCCGGCCAGGAAGGACTCCAGGCGGGCCCGGTACGGCGCGATGTCGATCCGCTCGCCGGCCAGCCAGTCGTCCGAGTAGTACTTGTCGAGGTAGCGGTCGCCCGGGTCGCAGATCAGGGTGACCACGCTGCCGCGCTCCCCCGTCTCCCGCATCTGCGCGACGATCTTCAGGGCGCTCCACAGGCCCGTCCCGGTGGAGGCGCCGGCCTTCTTGCCGAGCACGTCCTCCAGCACCCGCACGGCGGCGATCGAGGCGGCGTCCGGGACCTTCATCATCCGGTCGATCGCCCCGGGCACGAAGCTCGGCTCCATCCGGGGCCGTCCGATCCCCTCGATCCGCGAGCCGCTGTCGCAGACCGCCTCCGGGTCGTGCCGGACCCAGCCGTCGAAGAAGCAGGAGTTCTCCGGGTCGGCGACGCAGATCCGGGTGTCGTACTGCATGTAGTGGACGTACCGGGCGATGGTCGCCGAGGTGCCGCCCGTACCGGCGGTGGCGACGATCCAGGCCGGTTCGGGGTGCGGTTCCAGGCGCAGCTGGGCGAAGACCGACTCGGCGATGTTGTTGTTGCCGCGCCAGTCGGTGGCCCGCTCGGCGTAGGTGAACTGGTCCATGTAGTGCCCGCCGGTCTCCGCGGCGAGGCGGGCGGAGGCCTCGTACACCTCGTCCGAGCGGTCGACCAGGTGGCACTCGCCGCCGTGGAACTGGATCAGGTCGATCTTGGCCTGGCTGGTGGACTTGGCCATCACGGCGATGAACGGGACGCCGACGAGCTGCGCGAAGTACGCCTCGGAGACGGCCGTGGAGCCGCTGGACGCCTCGATCACCGGCTTGCCGGGACGGATCCAGCCGTTGCAGAGCCCGTACAGGAAGAGCGAGCGGGCCAGCCGGTGCTTCAGCGAGCCGGTGGGGTGGGTGGACTCGTCCTTGAGGTAGAGGTCGATGCCCCAGTCCGCGGGGAGCGGGAAGCGGAGCAGGTGGGTGTCGGCGGAGCGGTTGGCGTCCGCCTGGACCTTGCGGACCGCCTCCTTGAGCCAGCTGCGGTAGGCCGCGTCGGTGCGGTCCACGTCGTCGGTCCGCCCGGCGCCCGCGCGCTCGGCACTCAGCTGGGTGCCCATCGGTCACTCTCCTCGCTCGAACCCCCCGGTTTGCTCACTACGAGTGTACGAGAGTCACGATAAGTGACCGTTTACGGTGCCCCAGCTTCCGCTTATCGCGCCCGCCGGGCCGTCCGGCCACACCCGGCCTGCCCCCACCATCCCCGCCGCCTCAACGCACCGCCGCCTCAACGCACCGCCGCCTCAGCCCACCGCCACCACCGACTGCGGGTCCGCCAGGTACGGCCGCCAGGCCAGCTCCGCCGCGCCGGCCAGCGCGCCGTGCGCCAGCTCCGCGCCGACGATCGGCACCCGCCCGCTGCGCCCCCACAGGCAGCGCTCGGCGACCACCGCGCGCAGCCGCTCGGGCGCGGCCTCCAGCAGGTCGAGGTGGAGCCCGCTGAGCACCACCCGGTCCGGGTTGAGGATGTTGGCGACACCGGCCAGGCCGAGGCCGAGCCGGTCGATGACGTGCTCGACCGCGGCCCGCGCGCGCTCGTCGGTGGCGGCGGCCCGGCAGAGCTCGCGGGCCTGGTCGAGCAGGGGGCGGTCCGGGTCGGGGGTGAGTCCGGCCGCGGCGAAGAGGGCGTCCGGGTCGGTCTCCGAGTTGAGGCAGCCGCGGTTGCCGCACTGGCAGGGGCGGCCCTGCGGGTCGACGGTGAGGTGCCCGACCTCCAGGGCGAGTCCGGCGCTGCCGGTGTGCAGCCGGCCGTCGATGACCAGCGCGCCGCCGACGCCGCGGTGGCCGGAGGTGACCAGCAGCAGGTGGCGGGCGCCGCGGCCGGCGCCGTGCCGGTACTCGGCGAGGGCGCCCAGGTTGGCGTCGTTGGCGATGGCGGTGGGCAGCGGGTCGAGCGCGCGCGGCCCGTTGTCGGCGCGGCCGACCTCGACGTCGTACAGGTCGGCGACCGGCGTGCCGCTGGGCCAGGCGAAGTGCAGGGCGGCCAGCGCGGTGCCGTCCGGTTCGGTGACCGGGTTGGGCAGGGCGAGTGCGGCGCCGAGGCAGCGGCGGTTGCTGTTGCGGGCGAGTTCGGCGCCCGCCTCGGCGACGGCGCGCAGCATCCGGACCGGGTCGGTGGCGGCGGGCAGTGGCCGGTGGACGGGCGGTTCGAGCAGTCCGCCGAGTCCGGCGAGGGTGACGCTCAGCCCGTCGGCGTGGATCTGTCCCGCGATGACGACCGGGCCCTCGGGGTCGATGGCCAGCCGGTGCGAGGGGCGGCCGCGGCCGCCGCCGGCCGGGCGGGAGTCGACGGTGATGAGGCCGAGCGCCTCCAGCTCCGCGGTGACCGCGCCGGCGGTGGCCCGGGTGACGTCCAGCGCGCGGGTGAGCGCCGAGCGGGTCGGGGTCTGTCCGGTGTGGATGAGCGAGAGCGCGGGGCCGAGCAGCGTCCGGCCGCGGTCGGGGGCCGCACGACGGTGGGCGTCGCGCTGCGCGTCGCGGTCGGCCTCGGTGCCGGGGGGCGAGCCGGAGGGCCTCGGACTTGAAGGAGTGAGCTGCACGCCCCTATTGTGACTTTGTGCCGCTCCGAAACAAAATCCGTGACCATGTCCGCACCGACCGGCCGTCCTCCCAGTCTCGCAGCACATCCGCCGTCTCCGACACCCTCCGCCGTCCCGACGGCCCCCAGCGGGGCCCGGCCGGCGCCTCCTGGAGTGCCGCGCGCCTCGCGCTGACCGCCTTCTTCGCCGTCGACGGCTTCCTCTTCGCCGCCTGGGTCGTCCGCATCCCGGACATCCGCAGCCAGGTCAGCGCCTCGCACAGCGCACTCGGGCTCGCCCTGCTCTGCGTCTCGGCCGGCGCCGTCGCCACCATGCCGGTGGTCGGCCGGCTCTGCCTCCGGTACGGCTCGCGGCCGGTCACCGTCGGCTCGCTCGCCCTGCTCAGCCTCGCCGTCCCGCTGCCCGCGCACGCCCACTCGGTGGCGGCGCTCGGCGGTGTCCTGCTGCTCTTCGGCGCGGGCTACGGCGGTGCCAACGTCGCCATGAACAGTGCCGCCGTCGACCTGGTGGCGCAGCTGCGGCGCCCGGTGATGCCGAGCTTCCACGCCGGGTACAGCCTCGGCGGCCTGCTCGGCGCCGGCGTCGGCGGGCTGCTCGCGACCGCCCTCACCACCGCGTGGGCGCTCGCCCTCGGCGGGCTGCTCGGGCTCGCCGTGACAGTGGCCGCGGGCGTCGTCCTGCTCCGCGGTCCCGCCGCACCGGTGGTCGCGCCGGAGCGGGCCGCCACCACCTCGTCCCCGGGGGGCGCGCCGGAACGAGCCACCGCCGCCTCGTCCCCGGGAGCGGCCCGGCTGCCGCAGGCCCGGCTGCTCGTCCTGCTGCTCGGCCTCACCGCCTGCTGCACCGCGTACGGCGAGGGCGCCGTTGCCGACTGGACGACCCTGCACCTCACCGACGACGTCCACGCCACGGCCGGCGCGGCCGCCGCCGGGTACGCCGCGTACGCCTTCGCGATGACCAGCGGCCGGATCGCCGGCACCTGGCTCTCCATCCGGTTCGGCCAGACCCGGCTGATGCTCCTCGGCGGCCTCACCGCCGCGGCCGGCATGCTGCTCGCCGCGCTCGCCCCCTCGGTGCCGCTCGCCGTCACCGGCTTCGTGCTGGTCGGCCTCGGCCTGGCCAACCTGTTCCCGCTCGCCATCGCCCGGGCCGGCGCCGCCGGCGGCCCGCAGGGCGTCGCCCTCGCCTCCACCCTCGGCTACGGCGGCATGTTGATCGGCCCGCCGGTGATCGGGTTCCTCGCCGACGCCGTCGGCCTCCCGCTCGCCCTCACCACCGTCGCCCTGACCGCCACGCTGGCGGCCCTCCTCCCCCTCACCGTCCGCACCCGCCACTGACGCCCCCTCACCGTCCGCACCCGCCACTGACGTCCCCTCAGCGCCGGTTGTCAGGCCCCACCCGTACGCTGGCGCGGTGCACCGAGCCCTGTACCGCCTGACCGGCGAAGAAGACGAGGACCTCTGGGCGTACGCCCGGGACGCCACCGGCCTGTTCCGTCCGCTGCCCGGCGGCCGGCGCCGGGTCCGGCTGCTCGGCTGCGCGCCGCAGGGCGGCCTGGAACGCGCCCTGCGGCACCTCGGCGGCAGGCGCGCCGACGCCGGCAACGCCCACCTCGACCTGCTGGACCACTCCGGCGCGGAGCTGGGCACGTACTTCGTCAACTGGGTCACCGCCCGGGAGGTCCGTCCGTCCGCCCTCGGCCCGGAGCTGGTCGACCTGACGCTCGACCTGTGGTGCGACGACCTGCTGCCGCACTCCGAGTGGCCCTGGGAGCTCCGACGCACCGGCCGGCTGGACCGTCCCGGCCTCTGGCGCTCACTGGGCCCGGCCGGGCGTCACGCCTGGCTCTCCGTGGCCATGCGGCACCACGGCCGCGGCGGGCTGTCCGACGCCCCGCCCGGCGCGGTGTACGAGCTCGACGGCCGGCAGCTCGTCGACGAGGACAGCTTCTACTGCGCCGTCGGCGAGGCCGTGAACGGCCCCGGCGGGTACTTCGGCTGGAACCTCGACGCGTTGGACGACTGCCTGGGGGGCCGCTGGGGCGCCACCGCCCCGTTCATGCTCCGCTGGCACCACTCCGACGTCGCCCGCGCCCGCCTCGCCCGGTTCCCCACCGTGCTGGAGATCCTGCGCCGGCACGGGGTCGAGGTCGTCCTGCTCTGACGGCTCCCCCGGCCCCGTGGCAGGATGCCGCCTTGACATCATCCCCTCCTGATGGAGGGGATTCCCCTCAGCCTCGCGGCTGAGTCGCTGCGCGTTGGCGCTGCGGTGGGACTACTTCCTGCTTCACCGACGACCGCCCGCCCGGAGTGCTCCGTTGAGGTCTTACACCGTCTCCACAGGCCGACACCGCCAGTCCGGCGGCCAGAAGGTTCTTCGCGGCGTTCACATCCCGGTCGTGGGTCGTGCCGCATCCGCACGTCCAGGTACGAACGTTCAGCGGCATCCTCCCGGCGAGGCTGCCGCAGGCGGAGCACAGCTTGGAGGAGGGGAAGAAGCGGTCCACGACCACCAGGTCCCTGCCATACCAGTCGCACTTGTACTCCAGCATGGACCGCATCTCGGTCCAGCTCGCATCCGAGATGGCCCGGGCGAGCGTGTGGTTCTTGATCATCTTGCGGACGGCCAGGTCCTCGATCACGAGCGTTTGGTTTTCGCGCACGAGCCGAGTGGTGAGCTTGTGCAGGAAGTCCCTGCGACGGTCGGCGATCCTGGCGTGGATCCTGGCGGCCCTGACCCGGGCCTTGGCCCGATTCTTGGAGCCCTTGGCCTTGCGGGCAAGGCCCCGCTGCGCCCTGGCCAAGCGCTCCCGGTCCTTGCGCTCCTGCCTCGGGTTGATGATCCTCTCCCCGGTGGAGAGCGTCACCAGCGAGTCGAGCCCGGCGTCGATGCCGACCGCCGTGTCCAGCACAGGCAGCGGCCCCACGCCGGGGTCCTCGCACAGCAGGGAGACAAACCAGCGTCCCGAGGCATCGCGGCTGACGGTCACCGTGGACGGAACCGCCCCATCGGGAAGCGGACGCGACCACACGAGGGCCAGCGGCTGCTCCATCTTCGCCAAGGTCAGCTCACCGTCCCGATAACGGAACGCGGAGCTGGTGTACTCCGCGGACGCCCGGGACTTGTGCTTGGACTTGAAACGCGGGTGCTTCGTCCGCTTGGCGAAGAAGTTGGTGAACGCCCCCTGCAGATGCCGCAACGCCTGCTGCATCGGAACGCTGGACACCTCGTTGAGAAACGCCAGATCCTCCGTCCTCTTCCAGGCCGTCAGCATTGCGGACGTCTGGTTATAGGTGATGCGCTCCTGGCGAAGCGCCCACGCCTCGGTACGGGCGGCGAGAGCGAGGTTGTACACCTTCCGCACGCATCCGAACGTCCGGGCAAGCATTTCGGCCTGCTCGGCGGTCGGGTAGAAGCGGAACTTGTATGCCCGCTTCACGTGGCTGGTCGGCACAGCTCACACCGTATCGCCTCGGATTGTAGCCATGTGACGAATCATCACCTTACGTGTCGGCACGCCGCCTTGGCGGCGGTCTGCCGCTCCCTGTCCCGCTACGCGGGAGTTTCGTCTCTCCCCCGCAAGCGGGAGGTACCCCCACCCCCGGCTGAAGCCGGGGGTATCCACGAAAGGACCCTGATGACGACCAGCGGGCGGATCCAGGTACTGCGGGCGGCCGAGCGCCCGGCGACGGCGTGGCTCAACGGGGGCGGGGTGACCAGGGAGGTCGCGGGCTTCCCGGCCGGGGCCGGGCTCGACTCCTTCGACTGGCGGGTCAGCCTCGCGGACGTGGCCTCCGAGGGGCCGTTCTCGGTGTTCGCCGGGATCGACCGGGTGATCACCCTGGTGGAGGGCGACGGCATGGCGCTGACCGTCGACGAGGCCGAGCACCGTGTCGACGAGCCGTTCCGCCCGTTCGCGTTCTCCGGTGACGCGTCCACCGGCTGCCGGCTGCTCGGCGGCCCGGTGGTCGACTTCAACGTCATGACGCGGCGCGGCCGCACCACCGCCGGCCTCGACCTCGCCACCGCGCCCCGGACCGTGGACGTCCCGGCCGGCGCCACCGTCCTCCTGCTCTGCCTCGCCGGCACCGCCGCGCTCGGCACGGACACCACCCTCGACCGCTTCGACGCCGCCCTGCTGGACGGTCCCGGCGGCCCGCACGAGCTGCGGCCCGACGGCGTGACCGCGGTCGTCACCTTCCGCACCGGTCACTGAGCCCGGCCGGACGCCACCGCGCGCCACCGCGCGCCACCGCGCGCCACCGTTCTCCACTGGCCACCGCGGCATGCCACCGCCCTCCACCGCATGCCGCTGCACAGGAAGTCGGCCGATCCGACTTCCTGTGCAGCGTTCATGCGTGGGCGGGGACGGTCAGCCGCAGTAGGCCGGCGTCGCGTGCGCCGGGTCGAGCGCGTTGGTGACCAGGTGCAGGGCGGTCGGCGAGAACGCGATCGCGACGTGCTCGGCGAGTGAGACCGGGCAGCGGTCCTGGAGGACGACGTTGCCCACGGCCGGGCCGCTGAGGAACTGCGTCCGGTACGGCGTGACCACCTCGTCGTACACGGTCGAGATCACCGTGTAGCGGACGCCCGGCACGGTGTCCGGCAGCGTGGCCATCTTCCGGTTGAACGCGGAGCCCACCGCCTGGTCCCGGCAGGCGTTGCAGGCGGTGTAGATCAGGTCGGCGACCCCGGGGAAGTACGGCGCCAGGTTGGTGATGCCGTCGAGCGTGGTGCCGTGGTTGGACGGAGCCAGGCCGACGACCTTGTCGACCTTGGCCGCGCCCCCGAGGAACTTCAGGTAGTAGTTCGGGAGCATGCCGCCCTGCGAGTGGCCGACGATGTCGACCTTGGCCGCACCGGTCGCCGCGCGCACCAGGTCCACGAACCGGCCCAGTTGGGCGGCCGACTCGTCGATCGGGCCGAGCCCGCCGACCGGCAGCAGCAGGCCGCTGCCGGAGGAGGTGATGCCCGGCACCATGCCGTAGTCCAGGGCGAAGACGCAGTAGCCCTTGTTCTTGAGCAGCGGCGAGAGGGCGAGCCAGTTCTCGTACCGGTTGGCGAAGGTGCCGTGCACCAGGACCACCGGGTCGGGGTGCGCGGCCGTCGGCCGGCAGCTCCAGTCGTTGGCGCCCGGCGGCGAGGCCACCGAGTCACCGTCCGGCGGGAGTTGGGCTCCCGCGAGCTGTTCCGGCGAGGCCGCCGGGGCGGACGCGGTGGGGGTCGCGTCCGCCCCGGAGGCCGCATACGCGGCACCGGCCGGGCCGCCGGCGAGCAGCGCACCGGCCAGCAGGGCCGAGCCGAGGGTGCCGAGCAGCCTGCGGCGCACCGGTCTTGCGGGGAAGCGGGAAAGTGGGGTTCCCAACTGTTGCCTCCACAGCGGAAGTTTGTTACCAACAGGTAACCCGAGTGCCTCCATCATGCGGTCGCCCCTCCGGCCCGGCCCTTGGGTGTCCCCCAGACCTGGACGGTGTTTTCTGTGACCGGTCACAATTCACCCGCTTGCGCCCCCGGTTGGCGGATCCCGGTGATCGGCGGAGTGCCCGCCGACCAGCGGCTGCTCGGCTCCGTACCGGAGTTGGTCGAGACCCTCATCGCCACCCTGGTGGAACGCGTACCGACCTACCGCCGCCTGCCGCGCGAGCAGGTCGCCGGCGAGCTCGCCCAGGTCACCGAACGGCGGATCCGCGCCCTCGCCCAGGCCGTCCGCACCGGACTGCCCGCCCCCGCGGCCGAGTTCGCCGCCGTCCGGGAGGCCGCCGCCCGCCGGGCCGAGGAGGGGCTGCCGCTCGACGCCGTCCTGCTCGCCCACCACCTCGGCATGGAGGTCTGCTGGGAACTGGTCACCCGGCATGCCCGCGACGGCGACGCCGCCGACCTGCTCGTCCTCAACCGGCTCCTGCTCGACCAGCTCCGCCAGGCCACCTCCGCCGCCGGCGCCGGCTACGTCGAGGACCGCCGCGGCCTCGCCGACGAGCGGCACGCCGCCCGGCACGCCCTGCTCACGGCACTGCTCGACGGCGCCCCCGCCGACGAGGCCGCCGAACGCGCCGGCCTCCGGCTCCCACCCGCGTACGCCGTGCTCTGCCTCGCCGTCGCCGACCACCCCGACGAGCAGGCGCCCGGCGTCGACCGTGCGGTGGCCGCCCGGCGCAAGCTGCGCCGGCTCCGGGCCGAACTCGACCACCGCACCCGGCAGTCGGCGCTCACCTCGCTCACCGCCACCGGCGGCGTGGCACTCGTCCCGCTGGACCGCGGACCGGACGCCGTCCCCGCCGCCACCTGGCTGATGCTCGCCGACACCGTCCACCGGACGGCCCGCGCCACGGGCGCGGCCGTCCAGGCCGGCGCGGCGGCGGCCACCCCCGCCGGGGTGCCGGGCGCGGCCGTGCTCGCCCACGAGGTGCTGGAGGTCGCACGGGCCTTCGGCCGCCCGCCCGGCCTGCACCGGCTCGACGACGTGCTGCTGGAGTACCAGCTCAGCCGGCCCAGCCACGCGCGCTCCCGGCTCGCCTCCCTGATCGAGCCGCTGGCGGACTCCGGCGACCTGCTCGCGACCCTCCGCACCCACCTGGCCGGCGGCCTCAACCGCCGTCACACCGCCCGCACCCTCCACCTGCATCCGAACACCGTCGACTACCGGCTGCGTCGCGTCGCCGTCCTCACCGGCCTCGACCCCACCCGGCCCGCCGACCTCCTGCGCATCGCCGCCGCCATCGCCGCCCACGACGCCGAACGCACCCAGGAGCCGGCCTGACACCGGACAGCGGGCGCCTGCCGCCCCGCCAGAGCCGCAGACCACCCGGCCCGCCCACCGTCAGGGCCACACCGCCCGGCCCGCCGCCGCGCGCCCCCTCACGCCCCCGACTCGCCGGGCAGCCGCAAGTCCCAGCCCGCCAGGGCCCGCAACTGCTCCGCGGTGATGTCACCGGGGAGCGGGCTGGGCGGGTCGTTACGGAAGGGGGGCTGCCAGCCCTCCTCCTCGGTCCAGCGGCGGACGATCTTCGCGGGCGCGCCCGCGACGACACTGTGGTCGGGCACCTCGCCGCGGACCACCGAGCCGGCCGCGACCACCACGTTGCGGCCGAGCCGGGCGCCGGGCAGGATCACCGCGCCGGTCCCGATCCAGCTGCCGGAGCCGATCTCGACGGGCTCGTTGCGCGGCCACTGCTTGCCGATCGGCAGGTCGGTGGCCCGGTACTCGTGTGCCTGGTCCGATATGTAGACGCCGGGGCCGGTCCAGACGTCGTCACCGAGGACGATCGACTGGTGGCCGACGATGTGGCTGTCGCGGCCGATCACACAGCCGCCGCCGATCCGGACGATCGGCTCGGGCCCGAGGTCGAGCCCGGGCAGGAAGCCGGCGCTGATGGTGACGCGCTCGCCGATGATCGAGAACGGGCCGATGGTGATCCACTGCTCGTTGAAGACCGCACCCAGCGGGAAGCTCAGCTTCGTCCCGGCCCCCAGTTCACCGAACCGGTACGGGCCGGGGCTCTCACTGGACACCGCACCGGCCCGCTGCACCCACTGCCAGCCCCGGTGGACGAGCCGCCCGACGGCGCGGCGACCGCCGGACCGGGCGGCGGAGAACAGGGAACGGGTGATCGACATGCGGCCACGTTACCGGCCCGTACGGCGCCGTCACCGGACAGGCGGCCAACATCACATCCGGCCCTCCCGCTGGACGTAACCACGTCCGAAATCCGCCGGAGACTGCCAGACTCGTACGCCATGGAGATCATCGAGCACATCGACGCGCTGCGCCGCGAGGGCACCCTGCTCGCCGACGCCGCCGCCCGGACCGACCTCGACGCGCCCGTTCCCACCTGCCCGGACTGGCGCCTGCGCGATCTGGTGCTGCACACCGGGCGGGTCCACCGCTGGGCCGCCGCCTACGTGCGGGACGGCCACCGGGAGCTGCTGGACGCCGACGGCGAGCGCGCGGTCATGGGTCCGGATCCGTCGGACGCCGGCCTGGTGGACTGGTTCCGCGGGGGCCACGCCGCCCTGGTCGAGGCGCTCGCCGGGGCACCGGCCGGACTGGACTGCTGGAGCTTCCTCCCCGCCCCGAGCCCGCTGGCGTTCTGGGCCCGCCGCCAGGCGCACGAGACGGCCGTGCACCGCTTCGACGCCGACGCGGCGGCCGGGGCCGAGGGTCCACGGGTGGCCGCCGGCCTGGCGCTGGACGGGATCGACGAGCTGCTCCGCGGGTTCATGGCCCGCAGCCGGGCCCGGGTGCGCAGCGAGCAGCCGCGCACCCTCCTGGTGCAGCCCACCGACGGACCGGGTTCCTGGCTGCTGACCATCAGCCAGGAACCCCTCGTCGTCACCGTGCCGGGCGGCACCGCCGCCGACCGGGGGACGGGTGGGGAAGCCGGCGCGGACCTCACGCTCACCGGCGCGGACCTCACGCTCACCGGCCCGGCCCGCGAGCTCTACCTGCTGCTCTGGAACCGGCTGCCGGCCGAGCGGGTGCGTCTCACCGGCGACCGGTCCCTGCTGGGCCTCTGGCGCGAGACGGCCGCCGTCAACTGGAGCTGAGCGCGCCGCGCCGCACCCTCAGCGGGCCCAGGGCGCCGGGCGCTTCTCCAGGAAGGCCCGCATGCCCTGCTGCGCCTCGTCGGAGCCGAACAGCCGGGCCGACAGCTCGACCAGCTCGTCGGCGTCCCGCTCGAAGGAGCGCACCACCTCGGCGTTGGCCAGCCGCTTGGACTGCGCGAGCCCCTGCGGCGAGCCGAGCCGCAGCGCGTCCAGCAGGCCCTTGAGCGCGGTGCCGGTGGACTCCGCGGAGTCCGTGGCCTCGGTGATCAGGCCGATCCGGGCGGCCTCGGCGGCGTCGAAGACCTCGCCGGTCAGGTAGTACCGGGAGGCGGCGCGCGGGTCCAGCTTGGGGCGCAGCGGCAGCGAGATGACGGCCGGCGCGAGGCCGAGGCGGACCTCGGTGAACGCGAAGGTGGCGGCCGGTCCGGCCAGCGCCAGGTCGGCGGCGCCGACCAGGCCGAGGCCGCCGGCCCGGACGTGCCCCTCGATCACGGCGATCACCGGCTTCGCGCAGTCGACGATGGCCCGCTGGAGGTCGACGAGGCCGCGCGGGCCGACCGTCGGGTCCGCGCCGGTCGCCTCGGAGAGGTCCGCGCCCGCGCAGAACACCTTGCCGGTGTGGGCGAGCACCACGGCGCGGACCTCCGGGTCGGCCGCGGCGGCGGCCAGGCCGGCGGTGAGTTCGGCCATCAGCCGGGTGGAGAGCGCGTTGCGGTTGTGCGGCGAGTCGAGGGTCAGGGTGGTGACGGCGTCGGCGGTGGTGACGCGGACGAAGGGTACTTCGCGGGTCATCGGTGCGGGCCTGCTTTCCGGCTGAGGGTGGGTCGGATTGCCGTGGCGCCGGTCCTCCCGGGACGGCGCCCGGACGACTCTGACATGCCCACCCGCCGCTCGGCCAGAGCCACCCGCCGCGAGACCCGTCACCCCTTCGTGCCGAAAACCGGTGGTCGGCCCGCGGCCGGACACGGCAGCATCGGTGCCCATGACCTCCGACGCCGTCCTGCTGCTCGCTCCCCGGATCAACGACACCGGGCTCCAACTGCGCACCGCCGCCGGCCGCCGCGGCCTGCGCGCGCACACCGCGACGGCCTGGCGCGCCCCGGCGGAACTGCTCGGCGCGCCCGTGCACGTCTACGGCGGCCCGCTGTTCGGCGACGCGGTCGGCGGCGCGTTCGGCCTGGCACTCCTCCAGCCGCCGGACGACTGGCCGGCCCGTCTGCCGCAGGAGCTGACCGGGCGGTCGATGTCGCTCACCACGCTGGCCGAGGCCCGCCGGCTGCGCCGCCCGATGTTCCTCAAGCCGCCGGGCGACAAGCTCTTCCCGGCCAAGGTCTACCCGGACGGGTCCGGTCTGCCCGGCCCGGACGCGCTGGACGACGACACCCCGGTGCTGGCCAGCGAGGTGGTGCGGTTCCACCGCGAGTACCGGCTGTTCGTGCTGGACGGCGAGGTGCGCACCGCCTCGCGCTACGCGGTGGACGGCGACCTGAGCATCGCGCCGATCGACGAGGACCCGTACCGGGCCGAGGTGGCCGCCTTCGCCGCGGACGTGCTGGCCGCCTCGGCCGGGATGCTGCCGAGCGCCGTCGTGGTCGACGTCGGCCCGTTGGACGGCGGCCGCTGGGCCGTGGTGGAGGCCAACACGGCCTGGGCCAGCGGTGGTTACGCCTGCGCCCCGGACGCCGTGCTGGACGTGGTGCTGCGGGCGGGCGGCCCGGCCGCCGTTCTCCCGGCCGCCGACCGCCCGTACTGCCGGGAGCTGCCCGAGGTGGTCCACTGACCGCGGCGGGCGGCGAAAAGGCGCTGGTGCGGTGATCGTCCGTCGGCCACCATGGTCGCCATGACCTCGCACTCCCAGCACCTGACCCACATCGCCGAGCCGCCCGGGGTCGCTCCCGGCACCGGCTACACCCAGGTCGTCACCGGCACCGGCCGCCTGGTGGCCGTCTCCGGCCAGGTCGCGTTCGACGAGCAGCGGCACCTGGTCGGGGCCGGCGACCCGAAGGCGCAGGCGCGTCAGGTCTTCGAGAACCTGAGCCGCTGCCTGGCCGCCGCCGGGGCCGGCTTCGGCGACGTCGTCAAGCTGACCTACTTCGTCACCGACATCGGGTTCATGCCCGCCATCCGCGAGGCCCGGGACGAGTACTTCGGCTCCACGCCGCTCCCGGCCAGCTCGGCGATGCAGGTCGCCGCGCTGTTCCTGCCGGAGGTGCTGATCGAGATCGAGGCCCTCGCCCTGGTTCCCGGGGAGGGCTAGGACGCCTCGACCGTGCCTCGCCGCCCGGCCCACTGGACGGCGGGGCGCACGGCCAGGCCGGCGGCGGCGAGCAGGGCTCCGAGGGCGGCCCAGCCGATCAGGCCGTACCCGATCACGGCGGTGGTGACCACCGCCGGACCGATCATCAGCGCGGCGGCCGAGCCGGCGTTGTAGACGCCCTGGTAGGCACCGTGGTCGCGTTCGCCGGCCAGGTCGTAGCTGAGCGCCCAGCCGCCGGCCTGGCCGAGCACCTCGCCGAGCGCCTGCAGGGCGACGCCCGCGAGCACCACCACGGCGGCGACCGTGGCGGGCAGACCGTGGGCCAGGGCGATCACCAGGCAGGACGCCGCCAGGATCACCCCGGCCCGGCCGCAGGCCCGGGCGGCGCCGGCCCGTTCCTCGGTGCCCCGGGTGGCCCGGACCTGGAGGGCGATCACCAGCACGGTGTTGACGATCATGGTGGCGGCCACGGTGATCCGGGGCGCGTCGGTGTGCTGGACGACCCAGAGCGGCACGCCGACCTCCAGCATCGCGAACTGCAGGCAGAGCAGCGCGTTCAGCACCGTCACCACCAGGAACGGCCCGTCCCGCAGTGCGGGGTTGCGCTTGCGCCCGCCCCCGGCCTGCTGCCCGTCCGCCGCGGCCTTCCGCGCCGCCGCCGGGACGGCCAGGCGGTAGAAGAGCACGGCGACGACGGCGTACGAGACGGCGTCGGCCAGGATCGCCGTCAGGTACGCCTGCCGGGTGTCCACCTGGAGCGCGATCGCGCCGATCGAGGTACCGAGGCAGATCCCGATGTTGGTCACCACCCGCAGGTAGGCCCGGCCCGCCACCCGGCGGTCGGCGGGCAACACCTCCGCGTAGAGGGCGTTGCGCGTGGCGGCCGCGCCGCGGTCGACGGCGGACACCACGCAGGCCAGCGCCAGGAAGGCCGGGTAGCTGTGCACCAGGGCGTAGCCGGCGGTGGCGACCGCGTTCAGGGCGACCAGCGTCACCAGGACCGGCCGCGCACCCCACCGGTCGGCGGCCCGTCCGGCCGGCACGCTGGCGGCGACCCCGCAGAGGCCCGCGACGGTGAGGCCGAGGCCGAGCTGGGCGGCGCTCAGCCCGAGGACGCGGGTGAAGAAGAGCACGCCGACGGCCATCGAGAGCCCACTGCCGACCGTGTTGACGAGCGTGATCCCGGCGAGCCGGCGCACCATCGGGTCGGGGTGCAGCAGTCGGGCGGCGCGGCCCGGCCCGGTGCCGGCGTCGCCGGACGGCCCGGCGCCGGAGGATCCCTCGCCGGCGGAGGGCCCCCGGCCGGCGGAGCCGGGTTCGGTCGGGCCCGGGTCGGGCGATTCGTCGGCGGACAGGCCGGAGGAAGGTGCGGAGGACTCCGCCGATGAGGTGGTCATGCCCACGATCCCACCCCGTCCCCCCGCCTCCGCAGTATTGATTTAGGCTCTGGCTGAAAGCAGCGGTCACCGGGGGCGGAGCACGTGCACAGATTCAGGCTCGGCCTTGCCGACCTCGCCAGCACCTCCTTCGCCTGCTCGCCGATCCAGGAGGCCGCGCTCAGTCTGCGGATGTGGACCCACCCGGGCTACTACGTCCTGCAGTCCCCCGCCTTCGAACGACTGCGCCCGGCGTTCGAGCGGCTGGACTCCACCCTGCTGCTCTCGCTGGTCGCCGACAACCGCTGGGTGCCGGACTTCCTGACGCCCCGGCCCGCCTCCCCCGCGCCGGACTTCCGCACCGAGCTGGCCGTGGTCCGCGCCCTGCCGCCCGAGGAGCTCCGCCCCGAGCTGGAGCAGACCTTCCTGCCGAACGGCCGGCCGCTGCCGGCCCCGCTGGCGGCCGGGCTGGCCGATCCGGCCCGGCTGCTGGCCCGGATCGCGGACGCGCTGGAGGAGTACTGGGAGCTCTGCCTCGCCCCCACCTGGTGGCCGCAGGCCCGCGCGGTGCTGGAGGCGGACCTCGTGTACCGCGCACGGGTGCTCGCCCAGCAGGGCGCGGCGGCGCTCTTCGCCAACCTGGACCACCGGTTGCACTGGGAGGACGGGGTGCTCTCGATCAACCGGCGCTGGACGCCGAAGGACGGCGAGATCACCGTGGACGGGCGCGGACTGGTACTGGTGCCAACCTTCTTCGCCCGCGGCGCCATCACGATGATCAGCAACGACCGTGCACCGCAGATCAGTTACCCGGCCCGCGGCCAGGGCGGCATGGCCGGACCGCCGCTACCGGTCGCCCCGCGGGCCCTGGAGCAGCTGCTCGGCGCCCCGAAGGCGCGGCTGCTCGCGGTCCTGGTCGAACCCGCCTCGACCACCGACCTGGCCTACCGGCTGGGCGTCACCCCGGGCGCGGTCAGCCAGCACCTGGCGGTGCTGCACCAGACCGGTCTGGTGACCCGGGCCCGGCACGGCCGCTCGGTGCTCTACAGCCGCAGCCCGCTCGGCGACGAGCTCACCGGCGGCCCCCGCCGCTCCTGACCGGGGACCGGACCACAGACCGGGCCGGGGACCGGACCGACGCAGGACCGAGGCCGGACCGACGAAGGACCGGGAGCCGGGCCGACGCAGGACCAGCGCAGGACCGGGCCAGGACCAGAACCGCCCCCGGGAGCCCGGCCCCACACCCTCAACTCCCAAGTGGTACAGACCTGTTGACGCATTGGTCCAGTCCTCCTACAGTTCCCATGCCCCGTCCCCCCACGGCGCGGGCACCGGTCGGCCACGCACCACCGGCCGGACGTCGTCACCACCGGCCGGCGCACCGCGGGCCGGGCACCACTCGTACGGTTCTGCGCCACCCTGTCCAACCCCACAGTCACAGGGAGAACCATGTCCGACCGATCCAGGGCCGCCGGCCCCCGGGCCCGCCGCCCGCGAGCGCGCAGCAGACTGCTGACGCTGCTCTGCGCCCTGCTCCTCCCGCTGGCCGCGCTCACCGCGCTGGCCGCCCCGGCGAACGCGGCCGGAAAGCTCACCGCCGCCTTCACCACCGCCGACAACGGCTCGTGGTGGAAGGGCACCTACATCGTCCACAACGACAACGCCGCCGCGGTCTCCGGCTGGACGCTGGAGTTCGACCTGCCGGCCGGCGTGACGATCCAGAGCAGCTACAACGGCGCCGCCACCGTCAACGGCCGCCACGTCACCGTCACCAACGCGTTCTACAACGCGGGCGTCCCCGCCCACGGCACCACCGAGCCGTACAGCTTCTGGTTCGTGGCCAACGGCCCGATCGGCACACCGGCCGGCTGCCGGATCAACGGCGACAAGTGCGACGGGAGTTCGGACGTCCTGCCGTCCGCGCCCGGCACCCCGACGGTCACCGGGTCGACCGCGCACAGCCTCGCGCTGAAGTGGCCGGCCGCCACCGGCGGGGACTTCCCGGTGGCCTCCTACGAGGTGCTGAACGGCGGCGCCGTGGTGGGCACCAGCGCCGGCACCGACACCGTGGTCACCGGCCTCACCCCGGCCACCTCGTACACCCTGGCAGTCCGTGCCAAGGACACCCGGGGCAATGCCGGCCCGCCGAGCGCGCCGGTCACGGCCTCGACCTTCGACCCGGCCACCGACCCGGTGCCGCCCACCGCCCCCACCGACCTCCGGGCCACGGCGGTCACGTCCACGGACGTCACGCTCGCCTGGAACGCCGCCACCGACAACCAGCGGGTGGCCGCGTACGACGTCTACCAGGGCACCACCCTGGTGCGGTCCGTCACCGGCTCCACCCTGACCGCGACCGTCGACGGCCTCTCCCCCTCGACCGGTTACACCTTCACCGTCAGGGCCCGCGACGGCGCCGACAACGCCTCGCCCGCCTCCGCCCCGCTCGCCGTCACCACCGGCGACCTGGTCGGGGCCGGCAAGTACGCCCGGGTCGGCTACTTCACCCAGTGGGGCATCTACGGCCGCCAGTACTTCGTGAAGAACCTCGACACCTCGGGCAGCGCGGCCAAGCTCGACGTCATCAACTACGCCTTCGAGAACATCGATCCGGTCAACCTGACCTGCCTGGCCGGCGTGACCAAGGGCACCACCGCCAACCCGCAGGACCCGGACCAGGGGACGGGCGCGGGCGACGCCGACGCCGACTACGCCCGCCCGATGAGCGCCGCCCAGTCGGTGGACGGCGTCGCCGACGACGGCTGGGGCAAACTGCGCGGCAACTTCAACCAGTTGAAGAAGCTCAAGGTCAAGTACCCGAACCTGAAGGTGGTCGTGTCGCTCGGCGGCTGGACGTACTCCAAGTACTTCTCCGACGCGGCCGCCACCGACGCCTCCCGCCAGAAGTTCGTCAGGTCCTGCCTCGACGTCTGGATCAAGGGCAACCTGCCGCTCTACAACGGCGCCGGCGGCGACGGCGTGGCGGCCGGCATCTTCGACGGCATCGACCTCGACTGGGAGTGGCCCGGTTCCGGCGACGGCCACGCCGGCAACCACTACAGCGCCAACGACAAGGGGAACCTGACCCTGCTGCTGGCCGAGTTCCGCAAGCAGCTGGACGCCCTGGGCGGCCCGCACAAGCTGCTGACCGCCTTCACCCCGGCCGACCCGGCCAAGGTCGGCCAGGGCTGGGACCTCTCGAAGATCTTCGACTACCTGGACATCGCCAACGTCCAGGGCTACGACTTCCACGGCGCCGGCAGCGACAACTCGTGGGAGCCCGACCGGACCGGTCACCAGGCCAACCTCTACGCCGACACCCAGGACCCGTACAACGTCCAGTTCAGCGTGGACGCGGCCGTCCGGACCTACCTCGACGCCGGGGTCAACCCGCGCAAGCTGACCATCGGCTTCCCGTTCTACGGGCGCGGCTGGCAGGGCGTGGCGGACGGCGGCGCGGCGGGCGAGTGGCAGAGCTCGACCGGCGCGGCCCCGGGCCAGTTCGCCGAGGAGGCCGGAACCCGCGGGTACAACAACCTCATCACCACCTTCCCCAACCTCACCGTCTACCACGACCAGCAGTCCGTCTCCACGTACGGCTACACCGGCGCGGGCGGGCAGTGGTGGACCTTCGACGACGCCTGGTCGATCAGCCGGAAGACGGCCTACCTGAAGTCGAGGAACCTGCTCGGCGCGATGATCTGGGAGATGACCGGCGACACCCCGGGCGGCACCCTCATCACGGCCCTCGACACCGGACTCAAGTGACCGCCGGACTCACGTGACCGCCGGACTCACGTGAGCACCGCACTCACGTGACCGCCGAGCCCGGGCGAGCACCGGGCCGGCCCGGACGGACAGGGGCTCCCGGGGCGGGTACCAGCCGCCCCGGGAGCCCCCCCGTGCACCACCGCCACCGCTACCGTTACCGCGAGGCCAGCGACGTCAGCTTCCGCGCCGCCCGGTACTGCCGCAGCACCTGGGCGAAGGTGGTGTGCCCCTGGGTCGTCCGGGCGAACGCCCGCCAGGCCGGGGCGACCAGGCAGACCGCCGCGTGGAACAGGTACGGCCGGCGCTCGAAGGCGGTCAGCATCAGCTTGCCGGCCCGCATCTCCACGCCCAGCCCGGCCTTGATCGCGAACGCGTAGTTCAGCGCCTCGCGCCGCACCCCGGCCGCGTTGCCCGCCTCGGCCACCTTCACCGCCCACTCGCCGGCCAGCCGGCCCGAGCGCAGCGCGTAGGAGATGCCCTCGCGGGTCCACGGCTCCAGCAGGCCGGCCGCGTCGCCGGCCACCAGCACGCGGCCCCGGGAGAGCGGCGAGTCCTCGGCCCGGCAACGGGTCAGGTGCCCCGACTCCACGCTCGGCGGGAAGCCCGCCAGGCCGAGGCGGCGGATGTAGTCGGCCAGGTACTGCTTGGTCCGCTCGCCGTCGCCGCGGGCCGAGATCACCCCGACGGTGAGGCTGCCGGACTCGGTCTTCGGGAAGACCCAGCCGTAACTGCCGGGCAGCGGGCCCCAGTCCAGGTGGATCCGGCCGACCCAGTCGGCCGCGACCGAGGCCGGGACGGGGATCTCCGCCTCCAGGCCGAGGTCGATCTGGTCGAAGGACACGCCGACGTGCCGCCCGATCCGGCTGGCGCTGCCGTCGGCGCCCACCACCGCGCGTGCCTCGAAGCTGCGCCCGTCGGAGGCGGTGACGACGGCCGTCCGGTGCTCGCCGCCGCGCTGCTCCACGCCGGTGACGGTCACTCCGGTGACCAGCACCGCGCCCGCCTGCTTGGCCGCCTGCACCAGGCGCAGGTCGAACTCGTCCCGGTTGACCAGCCCGAACAGCATCCGCTTCGACCGCCGCGTCCGGGTGAACCGGCCGCCGTACGCGAACGTGACGGCGTGCACCCGGTCCTGCAACGGCAGCCGGAAGTCCGGCGGCAGGCTGTCCCGGGACGGGCCGATGATGCCGCCGCCGCAGGTCTTGTAGCGGGGGTGCTCGGCCTTGTCGAGCAGCAGGACGCGGCGGCCCTGCGAAGCGGCGGCGTGCGCGGCCGAGGCCCCGGCCGGTCCGGCGCCGACCACGACGACGTCCCAGACGCCGTCGAGGCCGTCGGGTCCGGGCGCCGCCCGGTCAGGCTGCGGCTCGGACGGCTGTCCGGACGCCGCGGCGTCGAGCGGGCTACGGGGATCGGAGCTTCCGGAGTCAGTCACGTCGAGCAATCCTATGCGGCCGGGTGAGCCATCGTCCGCTGCGGCACCCCGAACGTCCGCACGAACCCCGCGGGCGCCCGTTCGACTCCGCCTATGATCGGCGGTACCCCCGTCAGCAACCATCCGCCCGGAGCACCCCCCGGACGGACCAGCCCTCCCGGAGCACCCGCATGCCACAGCAGCCCCTGGCCGACGCCGTCCGGTCCCTGATGGACCGTGCCCGCACCGACCTCGCCGAACTGGTCGCCTTCCCGTCGGTCGCCGACCCGCGCCAGTTCCCGGTCGAGGAGTGCGAGAAGGCCGCCCGCTGGGTCGCCGACGCCTTCGCCGCCGAGGGCCTGACGAACGTGCAGCTGCTGGACACCCCCGACGGCACCCAGTCGGTCTACGCCGAACTGCCCGGCCCGGCCGGCGCGCCCACCGTGCTGCTCTACTCCCACTACGACGTCCAGCCCCCGCTGGACGAGTCCGGCTGGCTGAGCCCCGCCTTCGAGCTGACCGAGCGCGACGGCCGCTGGTACGGGCGCGGCGCAGCCGACTGCAAGGGCAACATCCTCATGCACCTGACGGCCCTTCGGGCGCTGCGCCAGGTCCACGGGGACGCCTACCCGGTCGGGCTGAAGATCATCGTCGAGGGCTCGGAGGAGCAGGGCACCGGCGGCCTGGAGCGGTACGCGGAGGCGCACCCCGAGCTGCTGGCCGCCGACGCCATCGTGATCGGCGACACCGGCAACTTCGCGGCCGGCCTGCCCACCGTCACCGCCTCGCTGCGCGGCATGACGGTGGTCGAGGTGGCGATCACCACGCTGGCCGGCAACCTGCACTCCGGTGCCTTCGGCGGCGCCGCCCCGGACGCCCTCCAGGCCCTGGTGAAGGTGCTGGCCTCGCTGCACGACGAGCACGGCGACGTCGCGGTGGCCGGGCTGACCAGTGACCAGACCTGGTCCGGGGTTCAGTACGCCGACGAGCAGTTCCGGGCCGACGCCAAGGTGCTGGACGGCGTCACGCTGACCGGCACCGGCACCGTCGCCGACCGGCTCTGGGCCCGCCCGGCGGTCACCGTCCTCGGCATCGACGCCCCGCCGGTGATCGGCGCGACCTCCTCCGTCCAGGCCTCGGCCAAGGCCCTGGTCAGCCTGCGGGTGCCGCCGGGCACCGACACCGCCGCCGCCCAGGACGCGCTGGTCGCCCACCTGGAGGCCCAGGTGCCGTTCGGCGCGCAGCTCCGGATCGAGCGGCACGGCAACGGCGCGCCGTTCAGCGCGGACACCTCCGGCCCGGCCTACGAGGCGATGGGCGAGGCGATGGCGGAGGCCTTCGGCACCCCGATGGTGGCCTCCGGCGAGGGCGGCTCGATCCCGCTCTGCAACACGCTGCGCACGCTCTACCCGGAGGCCGAGATCGTGCTGATCGGCGTCGAGGAGCCGACCACCCAGATCCACGCGGTCAACGAGAGCGTCGACCCGCTGGAGCTGGAGCGGATGGCGCTGACCGAGGCGCTCTTCCTGCGCCGCTACGCCGAGCTGCGCAAGGCCTGAGGCCGCCGGGCGGCCGCCGGTCGCGGACCCGCCGCCCCGTCACGCGCCCCCGTCACACCGGCACCCGCTCGGCCGGCCGCTCCCGGCCCCCCGGGCGGGTGCCGCCGCGCCTCCCCGGGCGTGCCACCGCCGCGTGCAGCAGCGCGTACCCGACGGCGCCGACCGCGAGGCCGGCGCCCGCCCCGAAGCAGAACTCGGGGATCAGGTTCCGCCGCAGCGGCGTCAGCCGGTGCACCACCCCGGCCGCCGTCGCCGCGCCCAGCACCGCGACGGCGGCCCGCCGCACCCCGGCCGGCAACGCCACCGCCGGCCGGACCGGCTCCACCGCCCGGACCGCCTTCACCAGGTACCCGGCCAGTGCGGCCAGCGCCAGCGCCGAGCTGCCGTACTGCAGCACGGTGTACAGCGGGAGCCCGGCGACCGTGCGGTCCAGCACCGGCAGCAGGGTGACGCCCAGACGGCCCCCGTGGGTGAAGGCGTCCCAGCCGACGTGGGTGGCCGCGCCGAGCGCCGCCGAACCCGCGAACCAGGCCGCGTCCACCGCCCCGCGCGCCGCCGCCGTTCCACGCCGCCGGGCGGTCAGCGCCTCGGCCGCGGGTGCCAGGCGGTCGGGCAGCAGCCCCACCAGGGGCCCGCGCAGCAGCGTGTGCCACCCGGCCACCAGGACGCCCGCGATCGCCACGTCCACCGTCGCCACCCCCCACCAACTGTGGGTCGGCCCGCCCAGACCGTAAGCCCCCGGCAGCAGCGACTCGGCGAAGAACGGCACGTCGGGCGCCATCGACCCGGCGACGAGCGCGGAGGCGACCAGCGGCCCGCGCGCCCCCGCCGCACGTAGCAGGGGCAGGACGGCGGCCGGATGGCTGAGTGTGAACGGCATGCCCCCATCCTGCCGTCCCCGGCCGGCCGCCGCCCCGGCCCGGGCCGACGCCGACGGGTCGGCCCGGGGCCGGGCTCCTACTGCCGGCGCGGACGGCCCGGCCGCCGCACCCCGCGGGCGTCCCCGCCCGGTCCGCTGCCTTGCCCCGTCCGCTACGCCGCGTCGGCCGCCCGGGCCAGGCCGAGCGCCGCCCGCCGGCCGGCCTCCAGGTACCGCAGCTCGCCGCTGCGGCGGGCGTCCAACGCGGCGGCGAGCCGGCGGTAGCGGCCCGGCGGCAGCAGGCCGGCCGCCTCCTCCAGGCTGACGAAGCGCCAGCCCCGCAGCTCCTCCTGCGGGAGCAGCAGGCGCTGGCGGGCGGCGGCGTCCAGCAGGCCGCCGTCGTAGACCAGCCGCAGGCCGCCGCGGCGCGGGCCGGTGCGCGGCTCCCAGTCGACCGCGAGCAGGCGCAGCGCGGCCGGGTCGAGGCGCAGCCCCAGTTCCTCCGCGGTCTCCCGCAGGGCGGCGTCGGTGGGGGCCTCCCCGCACTCGACGACGCCTCCGGGGAACTCCCAGTCCGGCTTGTAGACCGGGTCGACGAGCAGCACCCGGTCCTGCTCGTCGAAGAACAGGACGGCGGAGGCCACGGTGTCGCCGCTCGTGTCGGGGGTCTGGACGATCGGGCAGCGGGCGGAGCCGTCCCGGACGAGCCGGGCGAGCCGGGCGGCGGTCTCGCGCGGGGTCAGGGTGCTGTTGTCGACCAGTCTGGCGTCGCGGCCGAGCCAGCGGCGGGCGGCCAGGTAGCGGGGCACGTGTTCCAGGCACCACTGCCGGATCCGCGCGCTGCGTTCGGGGTCGTCGGGGACCTCCTCGCGTTGGGCGATGCGCGCACGCAGGATCGTTTCTTCAGGATCCAGCACGAGGTGGTGCACGGTGATCCCGTTCGAGGCGAGCGCACCGAAGATCTCGTCCCGGTAGTCCTCCCGGAGCAGCGTCATCGGGACGACCAGCGGGCCCGGCACCTCGCCGAGCAGCGCGGCCGCCGTCTCGGGGACGAGCCGGCGCCAGGCCGGCAGGTCCTGGAAGTCCGACACCGTCGCCAGCCGGTCGGCCGGGAGCATCCCGCGTAGCCCGAACCCGATCAGCTCCGGGTCGAAGAGCATGCTGCCGGGCAGCAGCTCCACCAACTCACGGCAGGCACTCGTCTTGCCCGCGCCGAACGTGCCATTGACCCAGACGATCACAACGTCCCCTGCCCCTCGACTTCCCCCGGTGCCGTTCGCACCGGGCGGCGCCCCCGTCAGTCGAACCAGCGCCACCCGAGGTGGTACCCCTGCCGCGCCGGTCCCCATGCCTCCGGACCGGGCCCTCCCAGCGAAGCGTGACCCGCCCCGTGACAGGGGCATGTGCCCAGGCCAGGCGGCCTACCCTACCCGCCGCACGCCCGCGCGACCGCCGGTGCGCACGCCCTCGATCGCCCTGTCTGTCCACTCCGTACGCGCCCCCTCCACGCCCCACGCGCCCCCTCCGTACCCGACCCCTCCGCACAGGAGGTCGGCCCGCCCGACTTCTCGTGCGGCCGCACGCCCCGCGAACCCCGACGCGCCGGACGCCCCCGCACACCCCGCACGCCCGACGCCCGGGCCGTCCGGGAGACGGTGTGTCTCCCGGACGGCCCGGGCGTCGTTGCACCCGTGCCCCTGGGACTCAGGGCCGGCCCATGAAGGCGGGGTAGTAGCCGCTGCTCATGCTGGAGATGCGGATGGTGGTACCCGGCCGGGCGGCCTCCACGTACTGGTTGTTGCCCAGGTAGATCGCCACGTGCTGGATGCCCCGGGCCGTACCGTCGGGCGACCAGAAGAGCAGGTCGCCACGGCGCAGCTGGCCGGCACGGACCGGAGTGGTCGCCGCGTACTGGTCGTTGGCCACCCGCGGCAGGTCGATCCCGCCGCGCCGGAAGGCCTGCTGGACCAGGCCGGAGCAGTCGTATCCGTTCGGCCCGTTGCCGGCCGTGACGAACGGCTTGCCGAGCTGGGCCAGCGCGAACTGCACGGCGGTCTCGACGTCCCCGTCCTCCGCGGGCTCCGCGGAGTCGGCGGACGCCCCGGACGAGGAGCCGGACGAGCCCGAGGAGGACCCGCCGGTCCGGTCCAGGTAGATGTCGTAGTGCGAGGTCCAGCGCCACTCGCCCTTGCTGTTCCTGAACCAGTAGCGCGAGCCGTCCCACCCCTGCTTGATCCCGCCGGAGGACGAGGACGACGACTTGGCCGCCGAGGTCGAGGATCCCCCGGTCCGGGCCTTGTAAATGTCGTAGTGCGAGGTCCAGCGCCACTGGCCCTGGCTGTTCTTGAACCAGTAGCGCGAGCCGTCCCAGCCGGCGTGGGCCGGCGCGGGCTCGGCGGCCGCGCTGCCCACGCTGGTGCCGAGGCCGATCACGCCCGATCCGGCCGCGATCACGGCCACCATCGCTATCCCCCGACGGACCCGCGCCGCCCGGGAGGGACGGGCGGCACGGGTCCGTCCGTCGGAGGTGGTGGTGTGCTGCCCGGTCTCGTCGTCGGCGGCACCCGGTGCGCCGGTGTTGACGGTCGTCATCCTGCTGTCTTCCTTTGCTGAGCGGGAACTGCGGAACCGTCCTCCGGCCGACCTGCCGCGACTTCCGGTCCTGCGACCGGAAGCCGCGGCATGTGGTCCAGCGATTCGGTTCTGCCTGCCAGTCACGGTAGGCACGCGTCCGCTCACGGCGCGCAGTGGAGTGCGCCAAAGGAAGGGTTCACGGTTGGTGAGCGACCAGACGGTCGATCAGGTGAGCGCCCGTCACCGGGCTGCCGCCCGGGCGACCGCCCGGATGACTTTCCGTCACCCGTGTGCCGACTCCGCCAGCAGCTGCTTCTTGAGCACCTTTCCCATGGCGTTCCTGGGAAGTTCGGGCACCAGCACCACCTTGCGGGGCCGCTTGTGCACCGAGAGCCGTTCCGCCACGAAGGCCGTCAGCTGTTCCCCCGTCACGGCGCCGTCCGCGATGACGTAGGCGACGACCGCCTGGCCGAGGTCCTCGTCGGGCGCGCCCACCACGGCCGCATCGGCGACCGCGGGGTGGTCGCGCAGGGCCGCCTCCACCTCACCGGCACCGATCCGGTAGCCGCCGCTCTTGATCAGGTCGACGGAGGCGCGGCCGACGATCCGGTGGAAGCCGTCCTCGCCGATCACCGCGACGTCCCCGGTGCGGAACCAGCCGTCCGCCGTCCAGGACTCGGCGTTGGCGTCGGGCCGGTCGAGGTAGCCGGTGAACAGGGTCGGCCCGGCGACCTGGAGTTCCCCGACGCTCTCGCCGTCGGACGGGACGGGCCCGCCGTCCTCGCCGACCAGCCGGGTCCGCACCCCGGTCACGGGCAGGCCGACGCTGCCGGGACGGCGCTCGCCGTCCGCCCTGGTGGAGACGGTGATCAGCGACTCCGTCATGCCGTACCGCTCGATCGGGGCGTGGCCGGTCAGGGCGGCCAGCCGCTCGAACACCGGCACCGGCAGCGGGGCGCTGCCGGAGACCAGCAGGCGGGCGGAGGCCAGCTGCCCGGCGGCCTCCGGGTCGGCGGCCAGCCGGGACCAGACGGTCGGCACGCCGAAGTACAGGCTGCCGCCGGCGGCCGCGTACCCCGCCGGGGTGGGCCGTCCGGTGTGCACCAGCCGGCTGCCGGTGCGCAGGGCGCCGAGCACGCCGAGCACCAGGCCGTGCACGTGGAAGAGCGGCAGGCCGTGGACCAGGGTGTCGTCGGCGGTCCACGCCCAGGCCCCGGCGAGCGCGTCCAGGTCGGCGGCGACGGCCGAACGGCGGATCATCGCCCCCTTGGGCGCGCCGGTGGTGCCCGAGGTGTAGAGCACGAACGCGGTGGCGTCCGGGTCGGGCTCGGCGTGGGTGGTGGCGGAACGCTCCGTCAGATCGACCGGCAGCCCGGCCACCCCGGCGTCCTGCGGCGCCGCGTCGGCGGCCGCGTGGGCGAGCAGGGCCGCGCCCGAGTCCCGGAGGATGTGCGCGCGCTCCTTGGGACCGGAGTCGGGCGGCAGCGGCACCACGGGCACGCCGGCCATCAGGCCGCCGACGACCGCGGCGACGGTCTCGGCGGTGGGCCGGGCCAGCACCGCCAGGGCGGGGGCGCCGGCCACCCGGTCGGCCACCGCGGCCGCCGCGCCGAGCAGCTGCTCGCGGGAGAGCGTGTGGCCGTCGATCCGCAGCGCGTCGCCGGAATCGCCGAAGTCGCCCTGAAGTGCCGTCAGGAGTGTCATGCCTCTGCCCTCGCCCTTGCTCGCGGTGTACGGCCGTGCCACCGCCGGCCGAACCCTCGCCGGCGTGTCACCGCCGGTCCTGTCCCTACCGGTCGTGGGGCCGACTCTACGGGCCGGACGGCGGGCCCCGGAAAGGCCGCAGGGCGCGCCCGGGAGGTCCCGGGGCGCGCCCTGCGGCTTCGACGTGCGCGGCGGATCAGCCCTTGCGGGCCTTCACCTCGCCGGTGAGCTGCGGCAGCACCTCGAAGAGGTCGCCCACGACGCCGTAGTCGGCCAGCTCGAAGATCGGGGCCTCGGCGTCCTTGTTGACGGCCACGATGGTCTTCGAGGTCTGCATGCCGGCCCGGTGCTGGATGGCGCCGGAGATGCCCGCCGCGATGTAGAGCTGCGGGGAGACCTGCTTGCCGGTCTGGCCGACCTGGTTGCTGTGCGGGTACCAGCCGGCGTCGACGGCGGCGCGCGAGGCACCGACGGCCGCGCCGAGCGCGTCCGCGAGCTCCTCGACCACGCCGAAGCCCTCGGCGGCACCGACGCCGCGGCCGCCGGAGACCACGATGGCGGCCTCGGTCAGCTCGGGGCGGCCGGTGGAGACGCGCGGGGTGCGCGAGACGACCTTGGCGGCGTTGCCGGTGAACGCGACGGTGACGTTCTCGACCGCGCCGGCGGCCGGGGCGGCCTCGGGGGCGACGGCGTTCGGCTTGACGGTGATGACCGGGGCGCCGTGCGACACCTTGGACTTCACCTGGAAGGACGCGGCGAACACCGACTGGGTGGCGACCGGGCCGTCCGCGCCGGCCTCCAGGTCGACGGCGTCGGTGATGATGCCGGAGCCGATCCGCAGCGCGACGCGGGCGGCGACCTCCTTGCCCTCGCCGGAGGAGGTGACCAGGACGGCACCGGCCCCGGCGGCCGTGGCGATCTGCGCCAGCGCGTCCACCTTGGGGACGACCAGCTGGTCGGCGAACTCGGCGCCGTCGGCGACGTACACCTTCGCCGCGCCGAACTCGCCGGCCTTGGCGGCGATGTCGGCGGCGGCCGCACCGGCACCGAGGACGACGGCCGACGGCTCGCCGATCCGGCGGGCCAGGGTCAGCAGTTCCAGGGCCGGCTTGCGGACCACACCGTCGGCGTGGTCCACGAGAACCAGGATCTCAGCCATGATTCGTTGCTCCTGATCGATCGTTGGAAACGCGAACGCGTGGGATTAGATGAACTTCTGGTCGGCGAGGAAGGCGGCGAGCTGCCTGCCGCCCTCGCCCTCGTCCTTGACGACCGTGCCCGCGGTCCGCGCCGGACGCGCCGCCACCGACTCGACCGCCGTCCACGACCCGCCCAGACCGACCTCGTCGGCCTCGATGCCCAGGTCGTCCAGGTCCAGCGACTCGACCGGCTTCTTCTTCGCCGCCATGATCCCCTTGAACGAGGGGTAGCGGGCCTCGCCCGACTGGTCGGTCACCGACACCACCGCCGGCAGCGGGGCCTCCACCAGCTCCGTCGCCGCGTCACCGTCCCGGCGGCCCTTCACCACGCCGCCCTCGACCGACACCTCGGACAGCAGCGTCACCTGCGGCACGCCCAGGCGCTCCGCCAGCAGCGCCGGCAGCACACCCATCGTGCCGTCCGTCGACGCCATGCCACCGATCACCAGGTCGAACCCGGTCTTCTCCAGCGCCTTCGCCAGCACCGCCGACGTCCCGATCACGTCCGAGCCGTGGATGTCGTCGTCGTTCACGTGCACGGCCTTGTCCGCGCCCATCGACAGCGCCTTGCGCAGCGCGTCCTTCGCGTCGTCCGGCCCGACCGTCAGCACCGTGACCTCGGCGTCGCCGTTCGCCTCCGCGATCCGCAGCGCCTGCTCCACGCCGTACTCGTCCAGCTCCGACAGAAGGCCGTCCACGCCCTCCCGGTCGGTGGTGTGGTCGTCCGCGAAACGACGGTCACCCGTCGCGTCCGGCACGTACTTCACACAGACAACGATCCTCAAGCTCACGGCCTGTCTCCTGTACTGGTCTCGTCCGGCGGCTGCGGCTGTGCAAGCGGGCGCGAACACGGAGCGCACCCGCTCCGGGCAGCGTGTTCCCGTGCCGGTCCGGAACTTCCTGGCAGCATACTCGCCAGTAGCTCAGTGGTCACTACTGGCCAGTAGCTTACGCCGCCAGGCCCCGGCCGGACGCCCCGCACGGCACCCGCAACGGCCCGGGAGACCCGGATCCGGAGGGACGGCGGGACGGCCTGCACTTGCCGTCAGCGCCCATCCTGCCCCAGCCCGCCCCCGGTACCACCCGACGGGGCGGCACACGGGCGCGGAGAAGCACCCCGGAACGGCGGGTCAGCGGCGGCCCGGCCCCCCGCCCGGGCCGCCGGCAGGGCCGAACCCGGGCCGGAACCCGGGCCGGAACCCGCGGAAGCGCGCCCGTCCGGCGCCGCCGGCCGACGCGCGACGGCCGACGTCAGACCGCCTCCCCCAGCGCCGCGATCACGTCCGCCTTCCGCGGCAGCCCCGCCGCCCGGCGCACCACCCTGCCGCCCGCGTCCAGCACCAGCACCGTCGGCGTCCGCAGGATCTCCAGCCGCCGGACCAGCTCCAGCTGCGCCTCCGCGTCCAGCTCGACGTGCGCGACCCCGTCGACCATGCCCGCAACCTCGCCGAGCACCCTGCGGGTGGCCCGGCAGGGCTGGCAGAAGGCGGACGAGAACTGCACCAGCGTGGCCCGCTCGCCCAGCGGCCCGCCCAGCTCCGCCTCCGACAACCGCACCGCCCCGTCCTTCGTGCGCACCCGCAGCCTCCCGTCGCGCTTGGCCCGCAGCAGCCCGAACGCGCTCGCCACCGCGAGCACGACAACGCACACCACCAACCCGGTCATCCCCCCCAGTCTGCGCCGACGCCCTCCGGCTCCCGCAGGGAGGTCGACCGCCGGGGCCGGGCACCCGTACGATCGCCGGGTGGACTCCGACCGCCCCGCACAGCCTCTGCTGACCACCCGCCGCGTGGTCGACCTGTGCCGGGCCACGGCCTCGCGCTGTCGCTGACGCGCCCCGCCGTCACCTCAGCCACGCGCCCACCTCCGGAGTCCCCGTGCAGATCGACCCCCGCGGCCCGCGCTTCGCCGCCGCGATCACCACGCTCGTCCTGATCACCGTCCTGCTCACCGGCAGCGGTCTGCTGCTCGCCCTCCAGGCCGTCGTCTTCGCCCTCGGCGCCGTCGGCGGCCTGCACCGCTCCCCGTACGGCCGGCTGTACCGGACCCTGGTCCGCCCCCGGCTGACGCCGCCCACCGAGACCGAGGACGAGCGCCCGCCGCGCTTCGCCCAGGGGGTCGGCCTGGCCTTCGCCGCCGTCGGCACGCTCGGCTTCCTCACCGGCGTGGCCTGGCTCGGCCTGCTCGCCACCGGCTTCGCACTCGCCGCGGCCTTCCTCAACGCCGTCTTCGGCTACTGCCTCGGCTGCGAGGTCTACCCGCTGGTACGCCGGGCCCGGGGACGGCTGGGCACCGCCGCCTGAGCCCGCCGCGGGCCCCGCCGCCGACCGGAGGATCCCCGCCCCGCACCCCCCGTGGCCCGGCACCGCGGGAAGGTTCCCGTCCGACCCATCACGGAGATCACACCCCCCGATCCCGCCCGACACCCCGGTTCAGGTGACAGCGGGCACTCGTTCGGGGGATCATCTCCGTGTATCACCCGTGGCCGCCGCGGCGTGCCGCGCCTCCGGTCGGCCCCCACCGCGCGGCCCGGGTACCGCCGTACCGGGCCGCCAGGGCCCGTGGGAAGTCAGGACTGACCGTGGCTGAGTTCGTGTACCCGCCGGTGATCGGCGCCGCACTGACCGTCTTCCGCGCGCTCGACGTGCGCATCAAGATCGTCGGCGCCGAGAACATCCCCGCCAAGGGCGGAGCGGTCCTGGTGAGCAATCACATCAGCTACCTGGACTTCCTCTTCGCCGGCCTCGGCGCCTACCGCGGGGGCAAGCGCAAGACCCGCTTCATGGCCAAGGACGACGTCTTCCGGCACGGCGTCTCCGGCCCGCTGATGCGCGGCATGAAGCACATCCCGGTCGACCGCACCGACGGCCAGCCCGCCTACGAGGCCGCCGTGCGGGCACTGCGCGCGGGCGAGGTCGTCGGGGTCTTCCCCGAGGCGACCATCAGCCGCTCGTTCATGCTGAAGAAGTTCAAGACCGGCGCCGCCCGGATGGCCTCCGACTCCGGCGCCCCGCTGCTGCCGGTCGTCCTCTGGGGCACCCAGCAGCTCTGGACCAAGGGCCGCCCCAAGACCCTCACCAAGCGGCACGTCCCCGTCACCATCATGATCGGCAAGCCGATCGTGCTGGAGCCGGGCGACAAGCCCGTCATGGTCACCCGCCGGCTGCGCGCCGCGATGAGCGAGATGCTCGACACCGCCCAGCGCGAGTACCCCGGCAAGCCGAGCGGCCCGGACGACACCTGGTGGCTGCCCGCCCAGCTCGGCGGCACCGCGCCGACCCTGGAGGTCGCCGAGGCCGAGGACGAGGCGGAGGCCACCGCCCGGGCCGAACGCCGCGCGAACCGGGGCTGACGCCGGCCCGGGGGCGATGGCCAGGACCAGAGCCCGAGCCAGGACCGCGCCCCGAGCCAGGACCGCGCCCCAGGCCCGCCCGGCCCGGCTCGGCCCGGCTCGGCCCGGGGACCATGCTCCCCGACGTGTCGACCGACCTGTCCGTATCCGATCGGTCAACCGGACGGTCCGCTCTTCATACTCCGTGCGACCGGCTGATGCCGGAGCGTAGCGTGTCGCCCGCCCTCCCGCACTCCCGATCTGCCACAGTGACAGCTCCCTCGGGGCCCTGTCCCGCAGTAGAGACGGAGATGACACGCCGATGACCGGCACACGGCAGCTGCCAATCACCCCCAAGACCCGCACCCGCGCCCGCGCAGGTGCGGGTCTTCTGCTCGCCGGCGCCATGCTCACCGGCTGCGGCGCCGAGCCGGGTGAGATCCCGCTCAGCGAGATCCGGGCCGAGACCCCGTCCGCGACCCCCACGCCCGAGCCCGCCGCCGGCCTCTCCGCCCCGACCGCAGGAGCCGTCGTCGCCGCGGCCAGCACGCGGCACAACGGCCAGATCGCCGGCCGGGTCTTCCTCGACGCCACCCGCACGACCAGCGCCGTCTTCACCGTCGCCCCCGACGGCACCGGCGAGCACCAGCTCACCCAGCCGCCCGCCCGGACCCGCGACGACCACCCCGACTGGTCCCCGGACGGCGCCACGCTCGCCTTCGACCGCACGGACGACGAGTCCGCCGGCCGGATCTGGACGATCGGCGCGGACGGTGCCGACGCCCGCCAGGTCGGCCCGCTCTGCGAAACCGGCGCCCCCGACTGCACCAACGAGCAGGAGATCACCCCGGCCTTCTCCCCCGACGGCCGGCAGATCGCCTTCAGCCGCGCCTGGGGAGCCACCGACCCGACCGCCGGCCAGATCCAGTACAGCGACGTCTACGTCATGAGCCCCGACGGCACCAACGTCCAGCGGCTGACCTTCCTCACCAACGACAAGCCGTACTCCGGCCTCGTCACCAACCCCTCCTGGTCACCGGACGGCAAGCAGCTCGTCTTCTCGTACCAGACCAGCGCCACCGGCCAGCCCGCCAACGGCCGCGCCCTCTACCTCGTCAACGCCGACGGCACCGGGCTGCGCCGGCTCACGCCCTGGGAGCTGCGCGCCGGCGACCGGGCCAACTGGTCCCCCGACGGCAGCCAGATCATCTTCACCACCTACCCGGCAGGCCCCGAGAACACCCCCGGCGGCGGCATCTACACCGTCCACCCCGACGGCACGGCCATCGGCGCCCTCACCCCCGGGCCGTCCGACGTCTTCTACGGGGTCGCCAGCTACTCCCCCGACGGCGCCTCGATCGCCTACGCCCAGGCCCCGCTCAACGGCACCGCCGAGCTGTACACGATGAAGAACGACGGCTCGAACGCCACGCCGGTCACCAGCACTCCCGACCGCTGGGAAACCCGGCCCGCCTGGGGCACGGCCGTGGCCCCCTAGCCGGGGCGCCGGCCGGTCACGAGGCCGTCGGCTGCGGGCTCATCGCGTGCTCGTAGAGCTTCTCCCGCGTCCGCTTGAGCAGTTCGGCGGCCTTCTTCCGCGACGCCTCCTCCGCCTTGTCGAGCGCGCCCGGGTAGTCCGCGGACATCCCCGCGCCCGCGCCGTAGTCGACGTCGACCGTCAGACGCACGTTCCCGTCGCAGACACCCGACTTGAACGACAGTTGGTCGACCGGCCCCGGGATGGTGTCGGTGAGCGGGTGCCGGACCGCCACCTCATAGCCCTCCTGGCCGAGGCCCCTGCCATCGGTCTTCTCGAACTTCCGCGTCTCGGTCGGCTTGGGCCCGCCCAGCGGGGCCTTGGCGATCTCCGCCTCGACCTCCAGCCAGTGGCAGCCGCGGGCCGCCTCGAAGACGGTCACGTCGATGCTCACCCGCCAGTCCTCCGTCGCCGGGCCGCCCGTGTAGCCGCAGCTGATCGTCTTGGACGGGTCGCCCGCGATCCCGTCGGTCGTCACCGGTATGGAGCTCCTCAGCTGCCCCGGCAGGCCGGGGTCACCCACCGTCGCGCAGAGGTCGCCGACCGTGCGGTACCAGCCGACGTGGCCCGCCTTGCCGTCGGCGCTGTTTCCACCGCTACCGGTGCCGTCGCTTCCGCAGGCGGCGAGGAACACGAGGCCGGCAGCCACGAGCGCGGCCGCACCGGTACGGGTGGTTCGGTTTCGAGTCGTCACGGCGCCAGGCTAGAGCCGATCCCCGCTCGAAGTCCGTGGAATGCAGAACTCCGGGAAACGCAGAGAACCCCCACCCGGGATCCGGGTGGGGGTTCTCTGTGAATGATTGTTCGGCGGCGTCCTACTCTCCCACAGGGTCCCCCCTGCAGTACCATCGGCGCTGTGAGGCTTAGCTTCCGGGTTCGGAATGTAACCGGGCGTTTCCCTCAC
>NZ_JAGIYX010000030.1:0-119014 GCF_017813315.1 Kitasatospora sp. RG8 | reverse complement strand
CGCCGATCGGCCACGGCCGCGCCGCCCTGGAGGCCGCCGGATCCGCCGTCCTCGACTGGCGGATGCACCGCGCCGCCGCCCGCCCCGCCGGACGGGCGCCCCCGGCGGACCCCTTCCCCCAGGACGGGCCCGCCGGTCGGCCCCCAGCGGTCGGCCGCCTCTTTTTGTTGCGCAAATAGCCAAAATGCCAATCACGGCGGGTAATCATGATCGTCGATCCGCAAGTAGGTTTCGATTTCATAGCGCTTCTCACCAGCACCGCTTTCAGGGGTTCCCCCCCTTCTCCACCCGTGCTACAAAACTGGTCTACACCACGTGTGGTGTAGACCAGTTCGCGGTTCGGCCCCCTGTGCACCTAACCCCCGACCGACCCGCCCTGCCGTTAGGAACCCACCCCCATGAGTCAGTCTGCGCAGGCACCGGCGCCCGCCGCGGCTCCGGCCACGCCCAGCCCCACCAAGAAGTTCGGCCAGAACCTGCTGCAGGGTCTGCAGAAGATCGGCCGCAGCCTCCAGCTGCCCATCGCCGTTCTCCCGGCCGCCGGTCTGCTGCTGCGCCTCGGCCAGGACGACGTGTTCGGCAAGGACGGCCTCGGCTGGAACAAGGTCGCCGCGGTGTTCGCCACCGCGGGTGACGCGGTCTTCGCCAACCTGCCGCTGCTGTTCGCGGTGGGTATCGCGATCGGCTTCGCCAAGAAGGCGGACGGCTCGACCGCGCTCTCCGCCCTCGTCGGCTTCCTGGTGTACAAGAACGTGCTGACCGCGTTCCCGGTCACCGAGGCCGCCGTCGTCGACGGCAAGTACACCGCCCCGGTGTACCAGAACCCGGGTGTGCTCGGCGGCATCGTGATCGGTCTGCTCTCCGCAGTGCTGTGGCAGAAGTACCACCGCACCAAGCTGGTCGACTGGCTCGGCTTCTTCAACGGCCGCCGCCTCGTCCCGATCATCATGGCCTTCGTCGGCACCGCCGTCGGTGTCGTCTTCGCCCTGACCTGGGGCCCGGTCGGCGACGCCATCAAGAGCCTGAACGACACCCTGATCGGCGCCGGCGCGTTCGGTGCGGGCGCCTTCGGCCTGGTCAACCGCGGCCTGCTGCCGGTCGGCATGCACCAGTTCGTGAACTCCTACGCCTGGTTCCAGACCGGTGACTTCACCAAGCCCGACGGCACCGTCGTCCACGGTGACCTCGCCCGCTTCTTCGCCGGCGACCCGACCGCCGGACAGTTCATGTCGGGCTTCTTCCCGATCATGATGTTCGCGCTGCCCGCCGCCGCGTTCGCCATCGCCCACACCGCCAAGCCGCACCGCCGCAAGGCCGTCACCGGCATGATGCTGTCGCTGGCGCTGACCTCCTTCGTCACCGGTGTCACCGAGCCGATCGAGTTCGCCTTCGTCTTCATCGCCCCGGCCCTGTACGTCATCCACGCGGTGCTGACCGCCGTCTCGATGGCCCTCACCTGGGCGCTCGGCGTGCACGACGGCTTCACCTTCTCCGGCGGCCTGATCGACTACGCGCTCGCCTGGAACAAGGCCACCGACCCGTGGATGATCATCCCGATCGGTATCGCGTTCGCCGCGCTGTACTACTTCCTCTTCCGCTTCGCGATCGTCAAGTTCGACCTCAAGACCCCCGGTCGCGAGGACGACGACGAGCTCGAGGACGTCACCAAGGCCTGACGCCGAGGTACGACCCGCAGCACCCCCGGCCCCGCCCCGCCGCTCGCTCCCCCGAGCGGCGGGGCGGGGCCGTTTCGCGCTGCGCGCCCTCGCCCCGCCCGTCCCACCGCCGGAGCGCTCCGGTGAGACGACGGTTGACGAACCGGCAAGACCGCTGGTCAACTGAGTCGGTGAACGCCCCGCGCATCCTGGTCACCCGCAGCCACATCGACTTCGGTCGCGTGTGGTCGGCGGCGTGTTGCGCCTGACCTGACCGTTCCCCCGCCGCCGCCCGGCTGACGCCCCGCCGCGCCCCGGCCCCCGCTTCCCGTCACACGTGACCGCCCGCCACCCGGGCCGCCGCCACGTGCCCGCCTGCACTCCGCAGGCACCGCTCCCGTACGAGGAAAGTCAAGGCCTCGCCATGCCCCGCCAGCTGCACCTGTCCGCCGCCCTCGACAGCCCCGGCCACTTCGACGCCGGGCACTTCGCCGACCTCGCCCGCCTCGCCGAGCGGGCCACCCTGGACTTCGTCACCCTCGACGACTCCTACGCCCCCGAGCCGCAGCGGCTCGACGCCCTCGCCACCTTCGCCCGACTCGCCCCGGACACCCGGGGGATCGGCCTGGTCCCGACCGTGACCACCACGCACACCGAGCCGTTCCACACCTCGATCTCCGTCAACACCCTGGACTGGGTGAGCGAGGGCCGGGCCGGCTGGCTGGTCGGGGTCTCCGACACCGAGGCGCAGGCCCGGGCCTTCGGCCGCAAGGACGTCGCCCCGGCCGACGTGCTCTGGGCCGAGGCCGCCGACGCCGCCGAGGTCGCCGCGCGGCTCTGGGACAGCTGGGAGGACGACGCGGAGATCCGCGACGTCGCGACCGGCCGGTTCATCGACCGCGACAAGCTGCACCACATCGACTTCGAGGGCCCGCACTTCTCCGTCCGGGGCCCGTCCATCACCCCGCGCCCGCCGCAGGGCCGGCCGGTCGTCGCGGTCGCGGTCGCCGCGGCCGACCTCGCGCCGGACGCCCCGGCCGGCGGCCGGGCCCGGGTCGAGACGGCGGCCCGGTACGCGGACGTCGTCCTGCTCGACGCCCCCGGCCGGACCGCCCGGCTGGCCGCCGCCACCGAACTGCGGCTGCGCGCGGGCGAGGGCCTGCGCATCCTGGCCCGGATCGACGCCGCCCTGCCCGACGAGGCGGCCGCCGCCGCCCTGACCGCCGAACTCTCCGGGGGCGGCGCAGGCGTCGACGGCTTCCACCTGGTTCCCGCCGACCCCGCCCGTGACCTGGCCGCCGTCGCCGACCGCGTCGTCCCGGCGCTGCGCGGGCGCGGACTGTTCCGCGCCGGGTACACCGGCCGCACCCTGCGCGACCACCTCGGCCTGGCCCGCCCGGCCGGCCGCTACGCCACCGCTGCGACCAACGCCTTCGAGGTGACCCGATGACGGACCGACCGCTCAAGCAGATCCACCTCGCGGCGCACTTCCCGGGCGTCAACAACACCACGGTGTGGACGGACCCGGCCTCCCGGAGCCAGATCGAGTTCTCCTCCTTCCGCCATCTCGCCGAGACGGCCGAACGCGGGAGGTTCGACTTCTTCTTCCTCGCCGAGGGCCTGCGGCTGCGCGAGGTGAAGGGCCTCATCCACGACCTGGACGTGGTCGGCCGGCCCGAGTCGATCACCGTCCTGGGCGCCCTGGCCGCCGTCACCACCCACCTCGGCCTGGCCGCCACCGTCAACGCCACCTTCAACGAACCGTACGAACTGGCCCGGCGGTTCGCCTCGCTGGACCACCTCTCCGGCGGCCGGGCGGCCTGGAACGTGGTCACCTCCTCGGACGCCTTCACCGGCGAGAACTTCCGCCGCGGCGGTTACCTCGACCGCGCCGACCGCTACACCCGGGCCGCCGAATTCGTGCAGCTGGCCCGGGAGTTCTGGGACGCCGGGGACGGGAACGTCCGGCACGTCGGCCCGCAGTTCGACGTCGAGGGCCGGCTCTCGCTCCCCCGCCCGCCGCAGGGTCACCCGGTGGTCATCCAGGCCGGGGACTCCGACGAGGGCCGGGAGTTCGCCGCCGCCACGGCCGACGTCGTCTTCAGCCGGCACTCCACCCTGGCCGCCGGCCAGGCCTTCCACGCCGACGTGAAGCGACGCCTGGCCGCGTACGGGCGCAAGCCGGACGAGCTGAAGATCATGCCCGGCGTCACGTACGTACTGGGGGACACCGACGCCGACGCCGCCGAGCGCGCCGCCGAGATCCGCCGCGCCCAGGTCGGTCCACGGACCGCCATCGCCTACCTGGAGCAGGTCTGGGGCACCGACCTCTCGGGCCACGACCCGGACGGACCGTTGCCCACCGCCGACCCGGTGGTGGACAGCACCCTCGTCCAGGGCCGGACCAGGCTCGGCGACCCGCTGGAGATCGCCGCCCGGTGGCGGGCGGTGGCGGCCGAGAAGGGGCTCAGCAGCCGCGAGCTGGTGATCGAGGTGACCGGCCGGCAGTCGTTCATCGGCAGCGCGGCGACGATCGCCGCCCAGCTCGACGCCCACGTACAGAGCGACGCGGCGGACGGGTTCATCCTCGTCCCGCACCTCACCCCGGGTGGGCTGGACGACTTCGTGGACCAGGTGGTGCCGCTGCTCCAGGAGCGCGGGGTGTTCCGCACCGAGTACACCGGGACGACGCTGCGCGAGCACCTCGGCCTGCCGGTGCCCGGACGACCCTGAGCGCCTGCCGGTGCCCGGACGGCCCTGAGCCCCGCCGGTGCGCGGCCCGCCACGGACCGGACTCAGATCCGGCCGAGGCGGGCCGCGTGCACGCCGGCCTGGAAGCGGCTCTCCGCCCCCAGGTCGGCGGTCAGCTCGGCGACCAGCCGGCGCACCGTCCGCTCGGAGACCTCCAGTTTGCGGGCGATCGCTGCGTCGGTCAGCCCGTTCGCCAGCAGCCGCAACACCTCCGACTGACGGTCCGTCATGTCCGAGGCGACGGAGAGCAGTTCCGGCGGCGTCCAGGCCGCCGACCAGAAGTACTCGAACAGCTCCGCCACCAGCGCGACCAGGGCCGGCTCCCGCACCACCACCGCCGCCTCGGCGGCCATGGCATCCCCGCCCGGACCGGCTCCCGGCGCGGGCAGGATCGCCAGCCGGGCGTCGACCACGATCAACCAGAGCGGCAGCGAGTGCGCGGCCCTGATCCTGGCGCCGGCTCCGGTCAGCTCCCGCACGTGCGCGAGCACCGCGGGCCGGCGCAGCACGGCGGCCGGGTAGACGGTGCGCAGGGTGGCGCCGTGGGCGAGGGCGAGCCGTTCGCGGGCGAGCTTGCCGGCCAGGGCGGGGCCGGAGAGGTCCTGGCCGGGGCGGAGCGAGAGGGCTTCGGTGCGGGCGCCACGGGCGGCGTCCTCCAGCAGGGCGGCTATCCGGTCGGCGCCGTGGACGAGTTCGAGGGCGGTGCCGGTGTGGTGGCGGTGCTGGACCGGGAGGTAGCCGGCGTGCAGGCGGTCGACGGTTTCGCGGGCGCGGCTCAGCGCGGCGACGAGGGCGGTGACCTGGGCGTCCGTGTCGAGGAGGAGCTGGCGGACGGCGGTGTCGACGGAGACGGCGGCGTGTCCGCCGGCCTCGGCGGCGGTGGGCTGGAGCAGTCCGAGGGCGAGGAGTTCGGCGGTGGCGGCGGCGAGGCGGCGTTCGTCCCAGTCGGGGCCGGGGGCGGCGGACGGGCGGCCGGGTTCGGCGAGCAGCCGGGCGTAGAGCCGGGTGGCGTCGCTGTCGGCGGGGATTCCCGCGCTCTCCGTGCGCTCCATCGGCGCAGCCTAGTGGGTCGGCGTGGGCCGGGCCGGGGCTTCCGAGGGGCGAGACGCCGCCGCTTCCGCTCCCGGTCATGGCCGGTTCCGGCAGTGCCGGGGTGGCTGACCTGCGGTGGAGCGGTGGCCAGGATGGGGCGCATGGCTCTCACCGAAGCTTCGACGATCTGGTTGGACGGCGCGCTGGTGCCCTGGCAGGAGGCGCGGACCCATGTGCTGACGCACGGCCTGCACTACGGCACGGGGGTGCTGGAGGGCACCCGGGCGTTCGCGACGACGAGCGGCCCCGCGGTGTTCCGGCTGCCCGAGCACCTGCGCCGGCTGGATCGCAGCGCGCGCATGCTGCGCATGGAACTTCCCTACAGTGTCGACGAGTTGGCAAAGGCCACGGTCGACCTGGTGCGCGCAAACGGCCACCGCTCCTGCTACCTGCGGCACTTCGCGTTCCTGGGGTACGGCTCCATGGGCCTGGACATGCGGTTCTCGCCGACCGTGACGTCCATTGCGAGCTGGGAGTGGCATTCCCAACTCCCGGACGGGGAGGGCGGGATCAGGCTCAAGACGAGCAGCTGGCGGCGGAACGACCCGAACGCGGTTCCGCCTGCCGCGAAGTCGACCGGTCCGTATCTCAACTCGGTGCTGGCCCGCCGGGAGGCGACGGACGCGGGGTACGACGAAGCACTGCTGCTGGGCCCGGACGGTTCGGTGAGCGAGTGCACCGGCGAGAACGTGTTCGCCGTGCGCGACGGGGTGTTGCGCACGCCGCCGGCCAGCGCGGGCGCCCTGGAGGGGATCACCCAGGACACGGTGCTGACGCTGGCCCGGGATCTCGGTCTGCCGGCCCGGGTGGAGGCCCTGCTGCGTTCGGACCTCTACGCGGCGGACGAGGTGTTCGTCTGCGGGACGGCGGCCGGCGTCGTCCCGGTCCGCTCCCTCGACGACCGCGAGCTGCCGGCCGCGCCCGGTCCGGTCACCGGCCGGCTGCGCGCGGCGTACGAGGCAGCGGTCTCGGGCGCCGACCCCCGCTACCGGCACTGGCTGACGCCGGTGGGGTGAGCAGGTGGCCCCCTGCGCCCGGTCGGGGCGCAGGGGGCCGGTGGTCGCCGTGGTGTCAGGCGGAGCGGCGGCGGCGGAGCAGGGCGAAGGCGCCCGAGCCGACGCCGAGCAGGGCCGCGGCGAGGCCCGCGATCACGCTGGTGTGGTCGCCGTCGGCGCCGGTGGTGGCCAGCCGCTCGGCAGGGGCGGGCGCGGCCACGGTGACCGTGCCGGACGAGGCGGGGGCGGCGGCCGGCGTGGCGGTCGCGCCGGGCGCGGCCGGGGCGGTGGTGACGGCGGCGGCCGGCGCGGGGGCGGGGACGGCTCCGCCCTTCGGCTTCGGCTTGGCCTGGTTGGTGTCCTGGCCGGCGCCCGTGCCCGTGCCCTGGCCGGTGGCCGGGGTGGTGGTCGGGCCGGCGCCGCGCCCCTTCGCGGCGGTGTCCACGGCGACCTGGACGTCCACGCCGCCCGAGCAGGTCGTGGTGCCGCGGAAGGGGTGGCCGGCCGACTCGTTGACGAAGACGCAGGGCTGCAACCGGGTCGGGCCGGCCGGCATGGCGGAGGGGTAGGTCACCCGGACCCGCTTGGTCGTCGTGCTGCCGGGCGCGGCCGAGGAGTCACGGCCGTCGAGGTAGAAGCCCGAGCCTCCGCCGTCCGCCTCCGACCGGGGCACGGCGGTCAGCGCCGTCCACCGGCCGTCGGCGCCGCGCACCTCGAGCTTGGCGTGTCCGTCCGTGAAGAGCACGTTGCCGAGGTTGGCGTAGGCCGACGGGGTCGGGTTCCGGAGCACCGCGTCGAACTCGATCGGCGCGCCGCCGGCGACGGCCGTGTGCGGCACCCCGGCGATGCCGTTGGAGATCGAGTCCACCTTGATCTGGCGGGCGTCCTTGACCTCGGGCTCGACCGGGCCGTCCTGCCACCAGCCCTTGACGTTCGACCGGAGGGTGACGGCGGGGCCGACGCCGCCGTTGCTGTCGCCGTCGTGCGGCGTCCCCATGGGTACGCCGAGCCGCAGGTGGACGTCGGTTCCCCCCGGCGGGACGATGATCTTGCCCGCGACGGTCGAGAAGACGACCTTGTCCCCCGCGCGGCGGGACTCCAGCGAGAGGTGCTCCCAGCCGCCGGTCATGTCGTTGCGCCAGTCCATGCTCATGGCGTTGGCCGGCGCCCCGAGGCTGGTCTCGACCGAGAGTTCCAGTGCGACGGCGAAGCCCTGGTCCCCCGCGTTGCCGATGGTCTCGGTGAACTCCACCGGCTGGCCGGCGAAGCCGATCCCGGCCGGGCCGTGGGCGGTGAGGTTGAGCGGCCCCGCGGCGGCGAAGGCCGGCGCGGCGGTCACCGCCCCTCCGGCGACCAGCCCCGCGGTGAGGACGACGGCCGGAACGACGCCGCGGACACGGCGCAGGGCACGGTTGATCTGCTTCTGGCGCATGGATTCCCCCCGGAACCTTCCCGGACGGCGGCGAGGCCTCCGGGCAGCACGAAGTAGGCGTGCTGGTGACGTTGACGATGGCCGGCCCGACGGGCCCGGCCTGGTGATGCGGCTCTCCCGCCGCTCACTTACCAAGACGCCCGGGAGGCCTGATGGTTGCAGGTGATCCCGAAAATTCTTCGTGTGCGCCCGTGAGGGGCCCGCCCGTCGACTCAGATCTCGTAGACCGCGCCGGCCCGGGCGATGTCGACCGGGCCCGCGAAGGCGGCGGCGGCGTCCCGGCGGTTGTGCTCGGCGTCGGTCCACGGCGGGATGTGGGTGAGGACGAGGCGGCGGGCGCGGGCGGCGGTGGCGTGCTCGCCGGCCTCGCGGCCGTTGAGGTGGACGGCCTGGTAGGTGTCGCGACCGTCGATGTACGCGGCTTCGCAGAGGAAGAGGTCGGCGTCGCGGGCGAGCTCGACGAGTTCGTCGCTCTCGCCGGTGTCGCCGGAGTAGACGAGGCTGCGGCCGTCGTGTTCGAGCCGGAAGGCGAAGGCGTCGACGGGGTGGTTGACCTGGGCGACGCCGATCCGGAACGGTCCGAGGTCGAAGCCGCCGGGGGTGAGGGTGCGGAAGTCGAAGACCTCCTTCATGCCGGGGTTCTCCGGCATGTCGTACGCGCGGGCGAGCCGCTCGGCGGTGCCGGCCGGGCCGTAGACGGGCATCGGGTCGGGACAGCCCTCGGCGCGGTAGTTGCGGGCGACCCAGTAGGCGCAGAGGTCGACGCAGTGGTCGGCGTGCAGGTGGCTGAGCAGGACGGCGTCGACGTCGTAGATGTCGGCGTACTTCTGCAGGGCGCCGAGTGCGCCGTTGCCGAGGTCGAGCACGACCCGGTAGCCGTCGGCCTCCACGAGGTAGCTGGAGCACGGGGAGTCGGCGGACGGGAAGCTCCCCGAGCACCCCACCACGGTCAGTTTCATCCGAGCCCCTCCGCCCCGACACGTCCTGGCTGCCGCTGGTCATGGCAGTGCGGGCCGGTGAACCGGCCGGTGACGCTGCCCTCGCGTGTGTCGAGGGTAAGGGCGGAGAGGCACTTTGCCCCCGTCTCCGTGCCGCGCTGTGGCTGGAATCACCAGAACGCCGGGGCGCCGGTCCGGCGGGGCCGGAGGCGCCGGTTCAGCGGTGGCGGGGACGCCGGCGGGCCCAGGCCCTGATCGTGTCGGGGTACCAGCGGGGGTGGCCGTCGCCGTCGACGACGTCCGGGTCGGGCAGCAGGCCGTGCCGCCGGTAGTTGCGGACGGTCTCCGGCTGGACGGTGATGTGGCGGGCGATCTCGGCGTACGACCACAGGTCGGTGCTGCGGCTCACGGGGTCACCTCCGGGGCGTGGGGGGACGTTCGGGAGCAGCTTTTCCGGAGCCTGGGGGTGGATTTGCCGCAGAAACGGGCACTGTGGACGTTCCGTGACGAAACGGGAGCACGGCGCGGACAAATGCCTGACGGTCACGGCGGCCACAGTGGTGGGGGCGGGTGCGGTCCCGGTACGGTTCGCCGCATGACTGGCATCTGGGTGGTCCTGGCCGTGGCGGGCGTCGCGGTCCTGGCGTTGGCCGTGCTCCGGCGGTCCCGGAAGGCCCCGGCCGCACCACAGGCACGGCCCCGCCCGGCGAAGGGCCGGCCGGGGCCGGCCCCGCAGGAGATCTGGTGGGCGCAGGTGCCGTTCGAGGACGGCCCGGGGGTGAAGGACCGCCCGTGCCTGGTGCTGCGGGTCAACGGCCGCACCGCGACCGTCGCGAAGATCACCAGCAAGCACCGTGCCGACCGGCCGGGTGTGCTGCCGCTGCCGCCGGGCTCGGTGGGCGACCGCCAGGGCCGGACCAGCTGGCTGGAGACGGACGAGCTGCGCGAGGTGCCGCTCGCCGACTTCCGCCGCCGGGCCGGCGTGGTGGACCGGCAGATCTGGGCCCGGGCGCAGCGGGCGGTGTCGGCCGGCCAGTGAGCCGTCAGGCCCAGAGCTGGCCCTGCAGCGCCTCGACCGCGGCCTCGGTCGACTCGGCGGTGTAGATGCCGGTGGACAGGTACTTCCAGCCGCCGTCGGCGACGACGAAGACGATGTCGGCGCGCTGCCCGGCCGCGGCGGCCTTGCGGCCGACGCCGAGGGCGGCGTGCAGGATCGCGCCGGTGGACACGCCGGCGAAGATGCCCTCCTGCTGGAGGAGTTCGCGGGTGCGGCGGACGGCGTCGGCGGAGCCGACGGAGAAGCGGGTGGTGAGCACCTCGGCGTCGTACAGCTCGGGGACGAAGCCCTCGTCGAGGTTGCGCAGGCCGTAGACCAGGTCGTCGTAGCGCGGTTCGGCGGCGACGATCCGGATGCCGGGGACCTTCTCGCGCAGGTAGCGGCCGACGCCCATCAGGGTGCCGGTGGTGCCGAGGCCGGCCACGAAGTGCGTGACGGTGGGCAGGTCGGCGAGGATCTCGGGGCCGGTCGTGGCGTAGTGGGCGCCGGCGTTGTCCGGGTTGCCGTACTGGTAGAGCATGACCCAGTCGGGGTGCTCGGCGGCGATCTCCTTGGCGATCCGCACCGCGGTGTTGGAGCCGCCTGCGGCCGGGGAGGCGATGATCTCGGCGCCCCACATGCGCAGCAGTTCGCGGCGCTCCTCGCTGGTGTTCTCGGGCATCACGCAGACCATCCGGTAGCCCTTGAGCTTGGCGGCCATGGCGAGCGAGATACCGGTGTTGCCGCTGGTCGGTTCCAGGATGGTGCAGCCGGGGGTGAGCAGGCCGGCGGCCTCGGCGCGCTCGATCATGTGCAGCGCCGGGCGGTCCTTGATGGAGCCGGTGGGGTTGCGGTCCTCCAGCTTGGCCCAGAGGGTGACCTGGCCGTCGGTGTTGCCGGGGATGCCGGCGGAGAGGCGGGGCAGGCGGACCAGCGGGGTGTTGCCGACGGCTTCGAGCGGGCTGTCGTAACGCAAGGGGGGCCTCCGGCAACGGCGGTGAGGGTCGGGAGCGGGAGGTCAGCGGGCGCCGCCGGCCACGGCGGGCAGGATGGTGACGCTGTCGCCGTCGGCGAGGGCGGTGGAGATGCCCTCCAGGAAGCGGACGTCCTCGTCGTTCAGGTAGACGTTGACGAAGCGGCGCAGCTCGCCGCCCTCCAGCAGGCGGGCGGCGATGCCCGGGTGGCGGGCGTCGAGGTCGTGGAAGAGTTCCCCGAGGTTGCTGCCGGTGCCCTCGACGGCCTTGGCGCCGTCGGTGTAGGTGCGGAGGATGGTCGGGATGCGGACCTCGATGGCCATGGGTGCGCTCCTGTGCGAGTCGTGAGGTGGGTGGGCCGCAGCGGGCGCGGCAGGGCGGGTGGGCCCGGGGCGCAGGGCGTGCGGCGGGCGTGGGCGGGCGGCTCAGCGAGAGCGCGCCGGCGTGCCGGGACAGATCGCACTGGCGAGCCGGCACAGGTCGATGTGCAGGCGCGCCACGAGGCGGGTGCCCGGGGCCTGGGTGCTCACATCGACGGAACGCATGGGCTCATCGTATAGATTCCCGGCCTCGCTCCGACATGCCTGTCTCGCGATCCGGATGTTTCCGTTTCTGCTGGTGAGATGACGTCGGCCCGCCGACCGCTCGCGGGCAGTCGGCGGGCCGCGCCCAGGTGGGTGCTGGTCAGGGCTGGTAGGCCTCGACGACCTGGACGTCTTCCTCTGTGATCTCGCCGTCCACGATGCGGAACGAGCGGAACTGGTACGGGTCGTCGGGGCCGTTGCCGTCGGCGGTGGAGACCAGGACGTAGTGGGCGAACGGCTCGGAGGCGTAGCTCACGTCGGTGCGCGAGGGGTAGGCCTCGGTCGCGGTGTGCGAGTGGTAGACGATCACGGGCTCCTCGTCCCGGTCGTCCATCTCGCGGTACAGCTTGAGCAGGTCGCCCGAGTCGAACTCGTAGAAGGTGGGCGAGCGGGCGGCGTTGAGCATCGGGACGAACCGTTCGGGCCGCCCGGTCCCGGCCGGGCCCGCCACCACGCCACAGGCCTCGTCCGGGTGGTCGGCGCGGGCGTGGGCGACGATCGCGTCGCGCAGTTCTCGGGTGATGGTCAGCATGCGGTCAGGATAGCCACGCCCCGGCGGGCACCGGCCGGGGCGTCCACGCCGTGGTCCGACAGGTGGTCAGCCACCGACGCGGGCGTGCGGGTGGTCGTCGGCGACGGCGTCGAGGGCGGCCGGGCTGCGGCGCTTGAGGACCTGGTAACCGACCACCAGCAGCACGGCCCAGACGGGGAGGACGTACAGCGAGATGCGGCTGTCCTCGTCCAGGGCGATCAGCACGACGACCAGGGCGAGGAAGGCGAGCGCGGCCCAGCTGCTCCAGACGCCGCCGGGCGCCTTGAAGGTGGGCGGCGGGAGGTGGCCGGCCTTCCAGGCCTTGCGGTAGCGGATCTGGCAAATCAGGATCATCGCCCAGGTCCAGAGGCCGCAGACGGTGGCGACCGAGGTGATGTACTCGAACGCCTTGGCCGGGGCGAGGTAGTTGAGGACGACGCCGGCGCCCATCAGCAGCGAGGAGAGGGTGATCGCGGCGGCCGGGGTGCGGCGGGAGTTGAGCCTGGTGAGGCCGGCGGGGGCCTGGCCGCGCAGGGCGAGGTCGCGCAGCATCCGGCCGGTGGAGTACATGCCGGAGTTGCAGGAGGAGAGCGCCGCGGTGAGCACCACGAAGTTGATGATGCCGGCCGCGGCGGGGATGCCGATCTTGCCGAAGGCGGCGACGAACGGGCTGACGCCGGGCTGGAACTCGGTCCACGGGACGAGCGAGAGGATGACCACCAGGGCGCCGATGTAGAACAGCGCGATGCGCCAGGGCAGGGTGTTGATGGCGCGCGGCAGGGTCTTCTGCGGGTCCTCGCTCTCGCCGGCGGTGACGCCGACCAGTTCCACGCCGAGGTAGGCGAACATGACGATCTGCAGCGTCATCACGGTGGCGCCGATCCCCTTGGGGAAGAAGCCGCCGTTCTCCCAGAGGTGGCTGACCGACGCGGTGTCACCGGCGTCGCTGAAGCCGAGGGTGAGGACGCCGATGCCGATCAGGATCATGCCGATGATGGCGGTGACCTTGACCATGGAGAACCAGAACTCGATCTCGCCGAAGAGCTTCACCGAGATCAGGTTGGCCGCGTAGAGGATGACCAGGAAGGTCAGCGCGCTGAGCCACTGCGGGATGCCGGGCGCCCAGAACTTCACATAGACGGCGGCGGCGGTGGTCTCCGCCATACCCGTGACAACCCAGAAGAGCCAGTACGTCCAGCCCGTCACATAGCCCGCGAAGGGGCCGAGGAACTCCCGGGCGTACTCCGCAAAGCTGCCCGACACCGGGCGGTACGTGAGGAGTTCACCGAGCGCCCGCATGATCGCGAAGATCGCCACGCCCGCCACCGCGTACGACAGGATCAGGCTCGGGCCGGACTTGGAGATCGCGGTGCCGGCGCCGAGGAAGAGACCGGTGCCGATGGCGCCGCCGATCGCGATCATCTGGATCTGGCGGCTGCCCAGCCCCCGCTCGTAGCCCTCGCCGTCCGGTTCGGTGTCGACCGTTTCGTCGTGGAGCTGCTCGGCCATGGTGCACCGTCCTGGATGGGTCTCGTGGGGTGGAGAAGTCGTACCACGCGGCGTCCGGACAGCGGTGTTCATCTGAGCGACATTTGAGCATGGAGTACTACGGTTTCGCCCGATTTGAAACTAAAAGCCCCGACCCTCTGTCCAGCATGCGGACGGGGTCGGGGCCTGCCCGGAAGCGGGCAGAATTCAGTCCGAGAGCGCCTCCAGCAGCGATTCCTGGAGGGCGCCCAGCCACAGGTACGCCATCACCAGCGGCTTCCGCTCGTCGGCGTCCGGCAGGTCGTACAGCCCCTGCTCGTCCTCCTCGGTGACCTCCAGCCGCACGCCCAGGGTCAGCCGGAGGTCGTTGAGCGCGCACAGCCAGCGCGGGCAGTCGGCGGCGGGCAGCTTGAGCACCCCGCCCTCGCCGCCGAGCCCGTCCAGCGCCCGGACCACCTGCAGCGCGTCGTCGCGCTTGCGGGCGCGCAGGTCGAGCTCGGTGTAGCGGCGGAACTCGCCGGAGGCCGCCCTGCTCTCGTCGTCCTGGGGCTTCTCCGGGTCCCGGTAGGCGTCCGGGAACAGCCGGGCCAGCGCGGGGTCCGAGGGCGCCTCGGTCGGGCCCTCGGCGAACAGCGCGGCCAGCGGGTCGCCGCCCTCACCACCCGGGCCGGGGCCGATCAGCTCCAGCATCTGCACTTCCAGGGAGCGCAGGATGGAGGCCTCCACCTCGTCCAGCGCGATCGCCGCGCTCCCGCCGCCGGCACTCTCGAACAACCCAGCCATCGTTATCGGTCAGCCCGTCTTCGTCGTCTTCGGTGGTGCGGCGCCGCCCCCGGTGGTGCGGCGCCCGGCGGCGCCGCGGCTCAGTCGTGCTGGAGCGTCGCCCAGAGGCCGTAGCCGTGCATCGCCTGCACGTCGCGCTCCATCTCCTCGCGGGAGCCGCTGGAGACCACCGCCCGACCCTTGGTGTGCACCTCCATCATCAGCTTCCTGGCCTTGTCCTTCGGGTACCCGAAGTAGGCCTGGAAGACGTACTGGACGTAGCTCATCAGGTTGACCGGGTCGTTGTGCACGATGGTCACCCAGGGCGTGTCCGGCTCCGCCACCGGCAGGCCTTCGACCTCCGGTCGCTCGATCTCCGCGGGCGCGACACTCACCGCCGGGTCCTCCTCGCCGTTCCTCCGGTACCTGCACCTTTCAGCCCCCATGCTGCCATCCGGGGGACCTCCGGGCGATTCCGCCCCACGCCTTCGCGAACACCCCCCACGAGAAATCGTCAATCTGACGCTAAGTGGTAGTAGCATCATCCCCATGGACGCCACTTCAGTGCGCGCGGCCGGTTCGACCGCGCTCCTCACCGACCGCTACGAGCTCACCATGCTGCAGGCCGCCCTGCAGAGCGGGGCCGCGCACCGCCGCTCCGTGTTCGAGGTGTTCACCCGCCGCCTGCCGAGCGGACGCCGCTACGGCGTGATGGCCGGCACCGGCCGGGTCCTGGACGCGGTCGAGAACTTCCGCTTCACCGCGGCGCAGCTCGACTGGCTGGCCGCCCAGGACGTGGTCGACGCCGACACCCTGCGCTTCCTGGCCGACTACCGCTTCACCGGCGACATCCACGGCTACCCGGAGGGCGAGGCGTACTTCCCCGGCTCGCCGCTGCTGACCGTCGAGGGCACCTTCGCCGAGGCGGTGATCCTGGAGACGGTGATCCTGTCGATCCTCAACCACGACTCGGCGATCGCCGCCGCCGCCTCCCGGATGACCTCCGCCGCCGGCGGGCGCCCGGTGATCGAGATGGGCGCCCGGCGCGCCCACGAGCAGGCCGCCGTCTCGGCCGCCCGGGCCGCGTACGTGGCCGGCTTCGCGGCCACCTCCGACCTGGAGGCCGGCTTCACCCACGGCATCCCCACCACCGGCACCGCCGCGCACGCCTTCACGCTGGTGCACGACAGCGAGCGGGACGCGTTCCGGGCGCAGATCGCCTCGATGGGCAAGGGCACGACGCTGCTGGTCGACACCTACGACCTGCGCGAGGCCGTCCGCACCGCCGTCGAGGTGGCCGGGACCGAGCTGGGCGCGGTGCGGATCGACTCCGGCGACCTCACCCTGCTGGCCCACCGGGTCCGCCGCCAGCTGGACGAGCTCGGCGCCCGCGACACGAAGATCATCGTCACCTCGGACCTCGACGAGTACGCGATCGCCGCCCTGGCGGCCGCCCCGGTGGACGGCTACGGCGTCGGCACCAGCCTGGTCACCGGCAGCGGCCACCCGACCTGCGCGATGGTCTACAAGCTGGTCGCCCGGGCCGCTTCGCCGGACGGCCCGCTGGTGCCGGTCGCCAAGCGCGCGGCCGGCGGCAAGACCAGCATCGGCGGCCGCAAGTGGGCGGCCCGGCGGCCCGACGCGGACGGCGTGGCCGAGGCCGAGGTGGTCGGCACCGGCGCCGTCCCGGCCGACCTGGAGCCGCACCTGCTCCAGGTGCCGCTGGTGCTGGCCGGCGAGGTGGTCGGCCGGGAGCCGCTGGGCGCGGCCCGCGAACGCCACGTCCGGGCCCGCGCGGGACTGCCGCTCTCGGCCACCCAGCTCTCCAAGGGCGACCCGGTCCTGCCGACCGAACTGATGCTGTGACAGCGGGCGGCGGAGCGCGGGGCGGGGCCAGGGTGCTCCCCGGGCCTTCCGCCCCCGGGTGCCACTGCCTACAGTCGACCGTAGAGTTCCCACCGGAGGCGCACAGAACCAGCGCGCCGTCCCCCCACAACCGAGGATGCGAGCCATGCACCGGGCACTGATCGTCGTCGACGTGCAGAACGACTTCTGCGAGGGCGGCAGTCTGGCCGTCGCCGGCGGGGCCGAGGTGGCCGCCGCGATCACCGACCTGATCGCCGAGGGCCGCCCCGGGTACCAGCACGTCCTCGCCACCCGCGACAACCACATCGACCCGGGCGACCACTTCTCCGACGACCCGGACTACGTCAACAGCTGGCCGGTGCACTGCGTGGCGGGCACCGAGGGGGTGGGCTTCCACCCCAACTTCGCGCCCTCCGTCACCTCCGGCGCCATCGAGGCGGTCTTCGACAAGGGTGCCTACGCGGCGGCGTACAGCGGGTTCGAGGGGCTGGACGAGAACAACCGCGGGCCGGTCGACTGGCTGCGCGAGCGCCAGGTCACCGAGGTGGACGTGGTCGGCCTGGCCACCGACCACTGCGTCAAGGCCACCGCGCTGGACGCGGCCCGGGCGGGCTTCACCACCCGCGTCCTGCTGGACCTGACGGCGGGCGTGGCGCCCGGGACCACCGCCGCCGCGCTGGAGGAGCTGCGGGCGGCCGGGGTCGAGCTGGTCGGCACGCCGACCGTTCACGGCTGAGCCGGGTCAGCCCTCGCCGAGCAGCAGTTCCACCACGTCGGTGCCGCCCTGCCGGAAGGCCTCGCGCAGTTCGGCGCCGACCGCGTCCGGCTCGGTGGCCAGCCGGGCACCGGAGAGGTAGACCACCCGGATCCCCAGGTACTCCATCCGGTGCTGGCCGCCGCGCACCCAGGCGGCCTCGCCCTCGCTGACGCAGCGCAGCTCCGAGTCGACCTCCACCGCCACGCCGGCCTGCGGCCAGTACAGGTCCGGCACGGCGATGTAGGTGCCGCCGCGCATCCGCAGCTCCGGGCCGGCCAGCGGGACGGGCAGCAGCCACTCGTCCACCAGCTCGCCGATCCGCGCCAGTGCGGCGTCCCGCTCCTCGGCCAGCAGCTCGTCCAGCGCGGGCCGCACCCGCAGGTCGGCGGCCAGCCCGGACTCGGTCAGCTCGGCGACCAGCTCCCGGAGGGTGCAGCGGGCCTCGGACCGGCGCACCCGGGCGCCAGCCCGGCCCAGGGCCTCCCGGAGCACCTCGCGGACGGGCAGCGCGGCGCCGTCGCCGGACTCCGCCGCGCCCTCGGCCGTCCACTCGCGCACCGCGTCCGCGACCGCCCGGGCGACCGGCGCACAGGCCAGCCCGTGCACCGAGCGGGCCACCAACTCCCGTTCGGTACGCCGGATCCGGACCTCGCCGGCGTCCTTCAGTCGGCGCTGACGGGGCACCAGCACATCCACCCCGGTGACCGCCGGGAGCCGGGGCACCGCGGCGAAGCCGTACAGCGCGAGCGCGGCGGTGCCGGTGATCACCGCGCCCTCCCGGCGGCCCTCCTCCCGGCCGTTCTGCGCCGCGTACAGCAGTGCGGCCCACATCCGCTGCTCGGGGGTGGGCTCGCCGGACTGCAGCAGGTAGACCCTGGGCAGCAGGCGCTGCCAGGGCCCGCCGCGGCGGCAGTGCTCACTGACGACCCGGCCCGGCACGCCCCGGGCGCGCAGCTGGCTGGCGGTGATGACGTTCTGCTGACGCTTCGCCAGTTCCTCCAGGGACGGCGGCGGCGAGGGAATCCGGTAGCTCATGCCGACACCATCCCCAACAGCCCGGACCGCTCATCGGTCGCCTGACGCACTGTTACCCAACCGTCGCGAAACCGGGATCAGCCCGCACTAAAGTCCCCATACCCTCACCCATTTGGAGTAATGGGAGGTCACGCGGTTGCCGCCGCTGGCCGTGGCCGGTCAACGACCAGGGTTTCTGACCGAGAGTGACCAAGGGCATACGCCGAAGCGCCGCCGGGCGTCACTCCCGCTCCCTGGATTGCCTACCCTTAGTTCATGTCACGTGACGAGACCGCCGGCCTCCGCGCGGCCCAGCTCCGCCTCGGCCGCCTGCCCGGATACGTCCGCCGGCCGGACCCGGCCCGCCGCAGCGGCGAACAGGGCCATACGTACAAGAAGGGCTGGGAGGTCCGCTTCACCGCCCGCAGTGAAGCCGAGATAGCCGAGATCCGCGACCTCGTGGTCGCCGCCGGATTCGCCCCGGCCAGACCCTTCTTCAAGGGGCACCAACTGATCCAGCCCGTCTACGGGATGGCCGCCGTCCAGGCCTACCTGGCCGCGAGACAGGCGGCCGAGGAGCACGCCGCCCGCACGGCCGCCGGCCGGGGGCGGGGAGGCGGCGGGACCGACGCCGGCGACGGGACCGGCCCGGCGGACGCGGCCGACGGGACCGGGGTGGCCGACGGGACCGGGGTGGCCGACGCGGCCGTCCGGCGGCACCGGGAAGGCGCCGCGAGGGGTGCCGTGGAGGACCCCGGGGAGGGCGGCGAGAGCGTGGCGGCCGCGGCCCGTGCAGCGGCGGCCACGGCGGCGACGGCGGTCACGGCAGCGAGGGCGGCCGAACTGGCCCGGCGGCGGGCCGTCGAGTCGTTCCCCGCCCAGCTCGGACGGAGCACCGCGGCGGACGACCTGCCCTCCCCCTCGGAGACCCGCACGTCCGGCTGACGCATCGTCATAGCACCCTTCCCGTCCGGCCGTCCGCACATGCGGCAGGCGCGAGGGGCGCGAACGGGGCGGGCGCCGGACGACCCGCCCCGCCACCTCCACCCCTCACCTCCGCCACCCGGCCCCGCACCTGCGCCACCCCGGAGACCCTGCTTCACCCCACCCCGGACACCCCGCTTCGCCCACCCCGGACACCCTGCTTCGCCCACCCCCGGCGCGCGCGGTCCACGGGAGCGCACCACCCACCCGCACGCCCGCCTCCGCGCCCGCCGCCCATCCGCCGCGCGCGCGTCCGGTGGCGTGGGCGGGGCTTCACGCCTCGGGTGTGGACGTGAGCCACCGGACCGCCTACGGTGGCCCATCAACCGCTCCACCGCCCCTGCCGGCCACCCCCGCTGACCGGCCATGACATCTTCACTCTCGCGACCCTGGCAGCGCTGCGCACCACCCCCACCACCGGCCCCGCGCCACCCCGCCGCCCGTCGGCCCACACCCGGCCACCGCTGGAACCGGCCGAGCGGCGGCACGTTCCGGGCATTCAATCCGATTGGTAACCCAGCGCACCGAGCGCCTACCGTAGAGTGAGCACGGATGATCGACCGCCAGAAGCCCATCTCACTTGCCGAGAAGCCGAGATGACCAACCGTCATGACAGCACCGCCGAGCCTCCCCCGGGGCCCGGCGAACCGCCTGCGGTATCACTGGAGTTCGCGGCGTTCTGCGAGCTCCACCGGCCGCGTTACCTCAGCTACGCCCGGGTCTGGCTGCCGGACAGTACCGAGGCGGCCGGCGCCGTCCAGCAGGCGTTCGCCGAAATCGCCGTCCAGTGGCGCGAGTTGCTGGGAAGCTCCAATCCGACCGCGAACGCCTGGCAGATCCTGCGCGGGACGGTCAACGAGCACACCCTCCGGGCCGACCCCCCGGCCGGGCCCAGCCGCCCCGCCGACGACGACCTGGCGATCCTGCACTACATCGTCGGCCTCGCCGCCCCCGAGATCGCCGACGTCATCGGCACCGACACCGCCAGCGTGGCCGGCCGGCTCCGCCGCACCATGCTCCGCGAGGCCTCCGGCTGGTGACCCCGGCCGGGCCGTCGCACCCCGCTCCCCCGCACCGCCGTTCGACCGGCGGGATCAGACCCGCTCGCCCGTCACGTCGAACAGGTGGTGGACCGGGTCGTGGACCAGGTAGCGGGAGAACGACTCCACGGTGAAGCGTGCGCCGTCGCTGCGGTTGCCGGTGCGCTGCCACTGCTCGGCGGCCAGCCTCTCGAACGCGTCCGCCAGGACCTGCGCGGCCTCGTCCAGCTCCACCGAGACCTCCTGCGGCAGCTGCTCCGCGTAGCGCTCCGCGACGGCCGTCTCGTCCTGGTCCCAGTTCGGGAAGTCCGGGTTCTCCTGGTCAAGCATGAGGTTCAGCCGGAAGTGGAACAGCCGGAAGACGTCCCGGACATGGCACGCGTACTCCAGGTCCGACCAGATCTCCGGACGGGGGCGGCGGCGCAGCTCCTCCTCGTCCCCGGCCAGCACGGCCACCCAGGCGCCGGCGTTGTCCCGGATCAGCCCGGGGACGGCCTCGCGGGCCACGGCCGCGGAGTCCAGGCCGCAGTCCGGGCAGGCGCGCTCCAGGACCCACGTCCAGTCCTTGGTGTCCGGGACGATGGCGTCGCCGGAGACGGTGGTGGCGGCGGGGACGGCGGCGGTGGCGGGGGCGGGGGTGTTCTCAGGAGTGGTCATGCGTCCAGGATGGCCGCCCGGACGCGGCCCCCACCAGCGGCCATAGCGCCAGCGGGCACCGAAATGCTGCCAGCCCGGCGCCGCTCAGCCCGCGCGCCGCGGCTCGGCCCGGTCGACCCGGTCGACCCGGTCGGCCCGGTCGGCCCGGTCGGCCCCGCCCCGCCCCTCCCGCTCGTCCCGCTCGTACGCCTCGCGGGCCTCCAGCAGGGCGGCCAGGTGCTCGCGGCTCCACCCGCAGACCGCGTCCATCGGCCCCAGCAGCGAACGGCCCAGCGGTGTCAGCGCGTACTCCACCCGCGGCGGGTTCTCGGCGTACTCGGTCCGGCTCACCACCCCGTCGTGCTCCATCGCGCGGAGCGTCTCGGCCAGCACCTTCGCCGTGATGCCCACCAGCGGCACCCGCAGCTCGGAGAACCGGCGCGGACCGCCCTCCAGACAGCGCATCAGTTTCCAGGTCCACTTCTTGCCGCCCAGCACCGGCATCGTCTGCACCGGGCAGTCCGGGTCGAAGAAGTCCGCCGGCAAGGGTGCGAGGGGCGGGCGTTCGAGAGGCCGGGGCGCGAGGGACGACGGTTCCAGTGACAGGGGCTCGATCGCGGTCTGCGGCATGGCCCCGACCGTAGCCGACCCACCGTCCCCGCAGGCCCCCGCCGGTACCGTTGAAGTAACCGGCGCCCCCCGGTCTACCGTCACCGCAACGGCGGGCGACAGCGCCCCCGGCGAGCGGACGGAGACCACCATGAGCAGCACCCCCAGGCAGGTTGACCGCGGCGTCGTCGTCTTCGGCGCGGGCGGCCAGGTCGGGCGCGCGGTCGTCACCGAGGCCCGGCGGCGCGGGCTGGCGGTCACCGCCGCCGTCCGCGACCCCGAGCGCCACCGGGACCTCGCCGGCGAGGGCGTCGGCCTCGTGCGCTGCGACGTCACCGACCCGGCCGCCGTCGCCGCCACCGCACACGGGCACACCGCCGCCGTCTCCACCGTCTACACGCCCGACGTCCCCTCCGCGGACTTCTACGGGGCCACCGCCGACGCGCTGGTGGCCGGCCTCGACACGGCCCGGGTCCGCCGGCTGGTGCACGTCGGTGTCGCCACCACCCTGGAGACCGCGCCCGGCACCGCCGTCCACGACGACCCGGCCTTCCCCGAGGCCTACCGCGCCTTCTCGCTCGGCCACGCCCTCGCCCTGGACCGGCTGCGGGAGTCCGACGCCGCCCTCGACTGGGTCGTGGTCACCCCGCCCCTCGACCTCGACCGCGCCGCCCCCGGCACCGGCCGCTACCGGACCGGCGGCCCACAGGTCCTCGGCGAGCGGATCGCCCAGGCCGACCTCGCGGTGGCGGTGGTCGACGAGCTCACCGCACCCGCCCACCACCGCGAGCAGATCGCCGTCGCCGAGTAGCCCGGCCCACCCGGTGTGCCCGGCGTCCCCGGTGTGCCCGGCGCGGGCCGGGGCGCCACGGCCGGCCGGGGCGCCGCTGCCAGCCGGTCGGCAGCGGCAGGATCCGGCCCTCCGCAGGGAGATCCGCCCGGCCAAAACCGCTGGTCGGACCGGGGCGCACCGGTCCATGCTGGACACCATGCTCATCCGCGAAGCCACCCCCGACGACTGGCCGGCGATCTGGCCCTTCCTGCGCGAGATCATCGCCGCCGGCGAAACCTACAGCTGGGACCGCGACACCGACGAGGAACGCGCCCGCGCCCTCTGGTTCAAGCCCGCACCCGGCCGCACCTTCGTCGCCGTCGACGAGGACGGCACCGTCCTCGGCACCGCCGAGAGCCACCCCAACCAGGCCGGCGGCGGCTCCCACGTCGCCAACGCCGGCTTCATGGTCGACCCCCGTCACTCCGGCCGGGGCGTCGCCCGCGCCCTCTGCGCCCACGTCCTCGACCAGGCCCGCGCCGACGGCTACCGCGCCATGCAGTTCAACGCCGTCGTCGAGACCAACCACCGCGCCGTCGCGCTCTGGCAGACCTTCGGCTTCGAGATCCTCGCCACCGTCCCCGAGGCCTTCCACCACCCCGCCAAGGGCTACGTCGGCCTGCACGTGATGCACCGGAAGCTCTGAGGCCGCCCGGACATGATCAACGACGCCGCGCTCGCCCAGAAGCCCACCCTGCACGGGCCCACCATCACCCTCGTGCCCCTGGCCGCCCGCCACACCGAACCCATGTGGCGGTTCACCGCCGACGAGGAGACCAACCGCCTCACCGGCACCCGCCAGACCTTCACCCACGACCAGATCCGCACCTGGTGCGCCACCCGCGCCGAACAGCCCGACCGCCTCGACCTCGCCGTCGAGGACCCCGCCACCGGCCGGTTCCTCGGCGAACTCGCCCTCAACGACCTCGACCGCGACAACGCCTCCGCGAGCTTCCGAATCGCCCTCACCCCCGGCAGCACCGGCCGCGGCATCGGCACCGAGGCCACCCGCCTCCTCCTCCGCCACGCCTTCGAGGAGGTCCGCCTCCACCGCGTCCACCTGGAGGTCTGGGCCTTCAACGAACGCGCCGCCCGCGCCTACGAGAAGGCCGGCTTCGTCCTCGAAGGCCGCGCCCGCCAGGCCCACCACTGGGCCGGCGAGTTCCACGACGTCCTGCACATGGCCGCCCTGCGCGACGAGTGGCTGGCGGCCCAAACGCAGGCCTACTGATACGGGTTCCCCGTCGGCGGCGCCGGAGGCTGCTGCGGCGGCGCGTAGCCGTACCCCTGCTGCCCGGGCGGCCCGGAAGGCGGTGGCACCGGATACGGGTAGCCGGTGCCACCCGGCTCCGCCGCAGCCTCCCGCCGCTTGCGCCGCCCGCGCACCACCAACGACACGCAGACGGCGACGAGCACCAGCCCGAACAGCACCCCGGCGCCGATGAGCGTGTAGGTGATCCCGGGATTGCCCTTCGCCCCCGCGGAGGGCACCCCGGGCGGCGCCTCGGAGGCCTCGTCGGTGGACTCCGGCGCCGCATCGGGCGGAGCGCCTTGAGACTCAACCCGCTTCAGCAACGGGTTCTCCCTCGGCCCGCTATCGACGGCAGGATTCGGCGCCAGGGCCTTGGCAGGGTCGACGATCCCGTACCCGTAATGAGCATCGGGGACCGCCGAACCGTCCGACGGAGGGGCCGCGCTCTTGATCATCCTGTTGATGACCTGCCCGGCGGAGAGATTGGGGTACTTCGAACGAATGAGGGCCGCCGTGGCGGACACATAAGCAGTGGCATCAGAGGTTCCCCTTCCGATGCCATAGCTCGATGCCGACTTGGCCGTGGCCTGGTACACCTCCACGCCCGGCGCCGCAAGCGTGGTTTCAGGACCGAATGTGGATCTCTCCCATGCTTTGCCATGTTCGTCGATTGCCGCCGTTGCCACGACCCCAGGGAAGGCAGCCGGGTATTCAACGGACCCCGACTTGTCCCCGCTGTTTCCTGTGGCTGCTACAAGGACGACATCCTTCGAAACCGCGTAACTGATCGCAGCACGCGCTTGAGAGTCGAATCGCGAGAAACCGCCGATCGACATATTGATGACCTTCGCCCCGTGATCAACGGCGAATCTGACAGCCAGCGCAATGTCGGACTGCTGGAGGTCCGGAGACTCATCGTTGGTTCTGATCTTCACCGGAAGGATCTTCGCCTTCGGCGCCAGACCCATCACCCCTGCCTGGGGTCCGTGACCACGAGCAGCAATCAGGCTCGCCATGCCTGTTCCATGCCCGGTCTTGTCGTCCCTGCCATCCGTCTTCCCGCCCGAGAAGTCGGCACCGGGAAGCACCTGGTCGATCATGTCCTGGTGATTAGGGCTGACACCACCATCCACCACTGCGACCACGATGCCCTCGCCCTGGCTGATGGGCCAGACCTTGGTCTCCGCCTCGAAGGTCTTTAGTGCCCATTGAGAGTCCCGAGCCTGGTCCGCCGCTGCCGGTGACACAGCGATTCCCCAAAGCAGGACCCCAGCAGCCAACGAAGCTGCACCTCGTACAAGCCGGCTGCTCGTCAAGCCTGGTCACCTCACTCAACAAAGCGTCCCGCAGGTCACCGACCTGCGGGACGACTGATCATCAGCCTGTCCACCAGCGGACAGGGCTCATTCCACCACGTTCGGGTTGGCGGGCTTGTCCGACGCCCAGGTCTCCTCGTCCTCGACGAGGTAATCCGGCCGCTTGCCGTCCTTACCCTTCTCCTTCTTGCGCCGCTGGGCATCGGTGAGCGGCATGCCGGGCGCCATACCGCCCGCAGCATTCGCGCCCAGCTCTCCCCGGGCCCGACCTCGGGCTCCGAGCCCGGAACCGCCTTCGGTGAAGGCCTGCTTCGCCCCGGATCCGCTGCCCGGCCGCGCGCCCCCGCCGACAATGCCTCCGGTCCGCCCCGACAGGCCGCCTCCGGGACGGGCCCCCACGGCGCGGCCTCCAGTCCCGAAACCGCCTTCGAGCACCTCTCCCGCGCCGAACGCCTTACCCCCGCGTCCGGCGGCCTTGCCGGGGACGCTTGCTGTACCGCCGAGTACGTCCTTGTTCTGAGTCCCGCTGCCCTTGCCAGGGTTGTTTCCCTGCCCTGCCTGCCCACCCATGATCGGCCCGCCTCCGGTCGGACCCGGTCCGCCACCATCGCCACTCGTCGTGAGGCCGATGGGCGTTCCGGGATTGGAGGTCGGGTTGGCGGGGTTGGTGGACAGCGGACTCGTCCCAGGCGTGCCGGAAGGATTGACCGTCGTGCCGTCGATCCCGGTACCGGGGCCGTAGTTCGTGACGGACGGCGGCTTGGGCGCTGCATGCACCGTGCCGCCCTTGATTCCCGAATCGGTCGGCGCGGCTGGTCCGGCCGGCGTCGAGCGCTTCGGCGCGGACTGGGCAGCGGGACGCTGAGACAGCGACGGCTTGCTGCTGCCACTCGACTTCGGAGCGGCAGCAGTGCTGGTGTATCCAGCCCCGGCCATCATGGCGCTGAATGCGCCCTCCCCTGTGGAATCGCCCGACGAAGTGGCGTCGTCGAGATCACCACGGCTCTTCTCGCCCTTAGGCGGCTGAACTGGCGGCGGCGGCTTCAGCATCGGCGCCGCGACACGGTAGTGCATCGCCAGCGTCTGCATGACCGCCGCCGCTTCGGCCTTCTTCTGCTCCGCGACCGCCGTCTTCGTGTCCTCGTCGTCGCCGCCGAAGACGGCGGAGACCGTGTCACCGACTCCGTCGGTGAACTGCTCCCACCCGCTGGGCTCTTCGGGCATGTCGTGCTTGGCCTGGGCGATGGCCTCGGACAGGTGCTTGAGGGTGTTGGCGGCGTCGTTGGCGTAGGAGGCCGCGTTGTTGATGGTGGCGGCGAGGTTGAGCATGCGCTTGTGGAAGGCGTCGCTGGTGCTGCCTTCCCAACTGACGGCGGCCTCGGTGCTGGCGCGGGTGAGGGTGGCGCGGATGGCCTTGAGGGTGTCGGCGGCGCGGCGCCAGGGGTCGCTGGCGGCCATCACCTCGCCGGGGTTGAGGGCCTGGGCCATCTTCCGGAGTTCGGCGTGGCTGTAGTCGTTGAACTTGGTGTAGCCCGATCCGCTCATCGGTGGCCGTCTCCGTTCTCCGGGGGCTGTTGGCGTGCGGCGCTCATCGCTCGGACTTCCCGCCGCTGTGCTGGGCCGGGGCGACGGTCTGGGCGTAGGCGGCGGCGCTGGTGGCGGAGGGGCTGGCGACCGACCAGCCGTCGTCGCCGAGCTTCAGCTTGCCCGAGGTGCGGTGTTCCTGCTCCTCGTAGTTGGTGGCGGTGAGTTCGGCCTTCTTCTGGGCGTCGTCGACGGCGTCCTGGAGCTGGTTGAGGACGTCGCGCAGGCCGTCCCGCATGGTCTGGTAGCGGTCGTGCAGCTCGGTGGCCTCGGCGAAGGTGCCGAGGGCGCTCTTGCCCACGGCGCTCTGGCCGTGGGCCGTGGTGCCGTCGGCGTGGTGCTGGAACTCGGCCAGCAGTCCGCGTACCTGGGCGGCGAACGCCCTCAGCTGATCGACCTCGACGCGGTATCCCTGGCCGCCCCCGCCGGTCGATCCGGTCCCCGTCGCCACTTCCGGCGCCTCCCCTGCGTCCGTCGTTCCGCTGCCTGTGAGGCCGCCGTTCGGCGGCTGCCCCGTGTAGCCGTCCCGTTCAACTGTTCTGCGCAGCTTCCGGAGAGACATGTCTAACACATGCTCCGGGCCGGGAGTATGGCGCTTCGGCCGAACCGCCGACGGGCCGGCGAGCCGTCAGTTCGCGGACGTCCCCTTCTGCAGGGCGGCGAGGGCCCGGCGGCAGAGCGAGTCGGCGTGGCGGGTGGTCTCGGGCAGCCGGTACCGGCCGGCGAGGGCGAGGGTGGTGTCGACGGCTTCGGTCAGGCCGATGCGGTGGCCGACGGAGACGAAGACGGGTTTGACGCCGGCCCGGGTGCGGACGGCGCGCCCGACCTCCTCGCCGGTGGCGGGGTCGGTGAGCGGGGTCCAGGAGCCGCGGGGGGCGCCGGGTTCGCGGTGGTCGAAGGTGAACGGGGTCTTGGCGACGCCGATGGTGCGCAGGCCGGTGAGCACGCCGAGGTGGCTGGCGAGGCCGAGGCGGCGCGGGTGGGCGAGGCCGTAACCGTCGCAGACGACGGTACCGGGGGCGTGGGTGAGCCGTTCGAGGACGTCCAGGACTGCGGGGAGTTCGCGGAAGGCGAGCAGGCCGGGGACGTAGGGGAAGGCGACGCGGTCGACGGCGGTGGCCTCCTCGACGACGGCGAGGCCGTCGAGGTCGAGGACCACCGCGGCGACGACGAGGTCCCGTTCGTCGTCGTAGGCGACGTCGACACCGGCGATCAGCCGGTCGTCCTGCGCGCCGGAGGGACCGGGGCCGTACGGCTGGACGAGCGGGCGCAGCCGTTCCTGTTCGGCGATCGCCTCGGTCTCGGTGGTGGGCCAGTCGGCGACGGGCACGGCGGTTCCCCCTGAGTGCGTGAACGGTCCGGTCACGATCACCGTACCGAGCGGGGCGCACGACCCCGCGGTGAGCCCGTGCGCCCCCCGTGCCCCAGGTCCGGCGGGTTAGGCTGCACTTACCGAACTCCCTTGCCGGGTAGGAACATTCGGTACCGGCACCACCCGCCCGTTTCCCCCGACGTGCGAAGGACCGACGCCATGCCGCGCCCGACCACCGCTCAGATCTGCCTCGGCACCTTCACCGTCGTCGCCACCACCGTGGCACTGCTGGCCGTCTCGGGCGCCACGGGCGTCCTGGCGGTCACGGTGCTGGTCGGGTTCGCGCTCGCGCTCGGCACGCTGGTGACGGTGCTGTCACTGTCCACCACCGCGCAGCGCGGGACGCCCGCGCCAAAGCCGGCCCCCGCGCCAACTCCCGTACCGGCCCCCACCCCCGCGCCGGAGCCCACCCCCGCTCCCGCTCCCGCTCCCGCTCCCGCCGGGCACGAGTACGCCCGGCAGCGCTGAGGCGCCACCGGGCGGCACCGGGATCACGGACACTCAGGCCGTGGAGACCACCACGGTCTTCGCGGCCTTGTCGTGGATGCACTGGCTGTACGGCTTGTCGAAGACGCCGAACAGGCCGTCGATCACCCACCAGAAGGCGGCGCAGCAGACCACCGCCGGGAGGATGAAGACGGCGGACCTGGTCCAGGCGGCGGCCGGGGTCGGCGTGCTGCCGTCGATCAGCATGGCGACCCGGATCTTCAAAGCCTTCTTGCCGAGGGTCTGGCCGTCCCGGCTGAGCATCACACCGTCGTAGATCAGGTACAGCGCGCAGGCGAGCCAGAACGCGCCGGCCGAGCCGGAGCGGTCGCCGAGACTGGCGAAGGGCAGCACCACGAGAAGTGCGACCGCCTGGACCAGCAGGTAGTCGATCAGCTGGGCGAGGATCCGACTGGGCCAACTGCCGAGCGGCGGCATCCCGGGGACGGGCCCGGCACCCGGCGAGCCGTAGCCGGACGGCGGCTTGTCGTACGGCGACTGGCCGTAGGGGCTCTGCCCGGACGGCGACCCGCCGGGGGTGCCGCCGTAGTTGCCGCCGTACGCGCCGGGGCGGTCGTCGGGGCTGCCGGGCCGGGGGTTTCCGTACGGGTCTGACGGCGCACCTTCCGGCGTGCCGCCGGCCGACTGCGGGGGCTGCTTGTCGAAGGAGGGCTGGCCGCCCCCTTCCGGGTCGGGGCCTGAGGGATTGTAGGTGCTCATGCCCCCGAGTAGAACATCACACATTCTCCGAGCTTCGGATATTTAGTCCGTTTCGCCCGGAGACCTCCGCCGGGCCGGGTCAGGACCGGACGACCCGGGTGCGGGCCGCGCGGTCGTGCCAGCCGCGCCCGGCCGGACGGTCGAACACCGGCCAGACGAGGCCGAGCAGCAGGACCGCCGAGGCGTTCCTGACCAGCCATCGGCAGAGCGAGCGTCCGACGGTCAGCCGGACACGGGCCGCCGAGGGAGCCGCGTCGATGACCCGGATCCGGGCCAGCCGCTTGCCGAAGGTCTGGCCGGTGCGGGCGGTCGGCAGGACCTCGTAGAGCAGGCCGACGAAGGCGAGGATGCCGACCAGGACGGCGAACTTGCCGACCACCACGCCGTCCACCAGCCAGACGTCGACCTGGCGGCGGGTGAGCGAGCTGGCCATCCGGGCTTGGTCGAGCTTGTCCTGCAGGTGGGTCCTGACCGAGTTGCCGAGCGGGACGGCGGCGGCGGTGGCGACCACGGCCAGGACGGCGGTGTCCACCAGCCGGGCGGCCAGCCGGCGCCCGAGCCCGGCCGGCACCGGCGAGGCCGGGCGGCGACGGGTGGCCGGGCGCGGCCCGGGCACCGGACGCGCCGCACGGGCGGCGGGGGCCGCGGCACGAGCGGGCACCGCGGCACGAGCGGGCGCCGGCGCCACCTCCACCGCCGGCCCAGGAGCCGACTCCGGCGCCACGTCCGCCGCCGACCCGGGAGCCGACTCCTGCTCCGGCTCCGGCCCCGCAACCGGCCCCGTCACCGGAACGGGCATCGGCACGGTGACCCGCACGGCCGCCGGCACCGGCGCGGGATCCACCGCGGCCTCGGCCGCCACGGCCGGCCCGGCCACCGAAGCGCCTACCTCACCCCTGGACGCCTCACCCCTGGACGCCTCCGCCCCGAACGCCTCCGTCCGAACCGCCTCGACCCTGGACGCCTCCATCCTGGAAGGTTCAACCCTGGACGCCTCCGCCCACTGCTCCGCCCCGGGCAGCACGCCCCAGGAGACCCACCGCGGCGCGCCGCCGGTCTCCATCAGCCCCCGCTGCGCCTGCGGGTCGACCTGCCAGCCGGCCTGCGCCTCGCCTGCCGGCCCGACCTCGCGCACCGTCTCGCGCACCGCCTCCCAACCCGCCGCGCCCGCCGCGCCCGCTGCGTCGTCCGCGCCCTCCGGCCGGAACACCGTCCCGCCGGCGGCCAGCTGCGGCCCGAAGGTGAACGACGCGCCGCCCGCCGTCTGGTCCAGGTACACCGGCCCGGTCTCCCCGGACGAGGCCTCCGCCACCTCTGCCACCTTGTCGGACGCCGGCTCCGGCACCCGCTCCGGCACTCGCTCCGGCGCCCGCTCCACGACAGCCGCGGCACCCCCGGGGGCGGGCTGCGCCGCCCCTCCCTCCGCCTCCTCCATTCCGGCCGGCACCGCCGGCGGCGGCACGTACCGTGCTCCGACCCCCGCGCCGCCGGCACCGCCCGCCGCCCCGCCGCGGCGGGCCACGAACCGGGGCGGCTGAAGCACCTCGCCCTCCGCCGGTGAGGGGCGGCTGGTCCCGGGCACCCAGGCCGTGCCGCCCCAGTAGCGGACGAAGCCGGGGATGGAGGGGTCGGGGTAGTAGCCCGGTGCGGGATCGACGGCCGTGTCCGCGCCGCCGGCGAAGGGCTGGTCCGTCATGGGGGTCTTCTTTCCTCGCAGGGCCGTGCGGCGCGCCCGGCGAGCGGTTCACGACGGCGGCTCGGGCGGCACGGGTGGCTTCGCCGTCGGCGCGCGCGAGGGTACCGCCGGATGGGCGGACAGTCGCCGGGCAGTCACAAAGGGTAGTACCTCGGAAGCCCGGAGGTTGGAACTTGGCCAATCACCGGACAGCCCCGGCCCGGCCGGGGTAGGGACGAGGGCGCACCGCGGTGGTCCCGTGCCCGTTCCCCCGGCGCCCCACCGCTCTGCGCCGCGGTCCGCGGACTCCCCCGAAGAAATCCCGGAAACGTGTGTAAGAGCGCGCCCGGCCCGCGCTCTCCAAAGTCACAGGGCCCGGAACCGGGCACGAACCGCAGGCAGAGAGGAAGCGATCATGGAACGCCCGACGAGCGTGGTGGAGCACGAGCTGGAGCTCAACCTGGTGCTCTCCCCCGAGCACAGCGTCCCCGTCCCGGCCCGGCTGTCGTACGGCAGCCACGACCCGTACGCGGTGCAAATCACCTTCCACCTGGACACCGGCTCGCCGGTCACCTGGGTGTTCGCCCGCGAGCTGCTGGTGGAGGGCACCTTCCGCCCGTGCGGGCAGGGGGACGTGCGGATCTGGCCGACCCGGTCGGGGCGGCGCAGCGTGCTCTGCATGGCGCTGAGCTCGCCGGCCGGGGACGCGCTGCTGGAGGCGCCGCTGCCGGCGGTGGCCGCCTGGCTGGAGCGTGCTCACCGGCTGGTGCCGCCGGGCAGCGAGATGGCCGCACTGGACATGGACGGTTCGCTCGCCGAGCTGCTCGCGTGAGTGCGCGACCTGGTCGCGCGACACGGCTCCACCGGCCCGGCGCATCCCACCGGCCCACCGGCCCACGACGGCCGGCACACCTCAGGACCCACCGGGCCACGACGACCCGGCACACCCCGGGCCCCGGCCCGGCCCCGACGACTCAGCGGGCCGCGGGGGCCTGCTGATGGTCGCGCGCGGGACCCGGGCGGCCGCCGCCCGCCCGCTGCCCGGGCAGCAGGGCCAGCGGCGCGCCGGCGGCCCGTCGGCGCGCCCATATCCGTAGCGCGGCGGCGAGCAGGAAGCAGATCCCGACCAGGGGGTAGATGGAGGTCGGGATCTGGCGGAGCGGCGAGAGGTGCAGGACGAGGTCGCCCAGCGGCTTCGCGGCCCACATCGCGAAGGAGAGGAACGCGACCAGCGTCGCCCCGAAGGCGGCGCGCCAGCGCACCTTGCGGACGGCGGCCGGACGGGCCCGCTCGACCGAGGCCTCGCAGGCGAGCAGGACGAGCAGGGGCACGCACCAGACCCAGTGGTGGGTCCAGCTGATCGGCGAGATCAGCACCGCGGTGACGGCGGCGCAGCAGACGCCCCACGCCTCGGCGCGCGGAAGCCAGCGCGAGCTCCTGGCCGCCCAGGCGGCGATGGCGAGGCCGGCCAGTGCGGCCAGGCCGGCGCCCAGGGTGGCGACGGTCCCGGGGTCGCTGGTGTGCAGCAGCCGGGCGAAGGCGCCCCGGAGCGACTGGTTGTCGACGATGTGGGTCTTGCCGACCCGCGAGGAGTCGTAGAGGTACTTGGTCCAGAAGCCCCAGGTGGCGTCGGGCAGCACCAGCGCTCCGACGAGGAACGTGCCGAGGAAGGTGAAGCCGGCCACGAAGGCGGCCCGGATCCGGCCGGTGAGCAGCAGGTAGACGGCGAACAGTCCGGGGGTGAGCTTGATGCCGGCGGCGATGCCGATCGCGACGCCCTTGCTGCGGCGGCCGTCCGGGCGGGTGAGGTCCCAGAGGATGAGGCACGCCAGGGCGAGGTTGATCTGGCCGTAGCGCAGTGTGGTGAAGACGGGTTCGAGCCAGACCCCGGCGCCGGTGACCAGGATCACGCCGAGGGCGCGCAGTTCGCGGCGCGGCCAGCCGACGAGCTTGAAGGAGAGATGGGTGAGGAGCGCGAGCAGCCCGAGGTTGCCGAGCGTGATCACGATCCGGAGGACCGGGACGGGGAACCAGGTCGTCGGCACGAACAGCATCGCGGCGAACGGCGGGTAGGTGGCGGGCAGGTTCCACTCGGTGACCCGCAGGGCGTAGAGGTCGCGGCCGTCGGCCACGGCGGCGCCCTCGGCCCGGTAGACGATCATGTCGACCATCGAGGTGTGGACGAAGTGCCGGACCACGGCGTAGACCACCAGGGACAGCAGCGCCACGGCCGAGACGGCCAGCAGCGGGCGACGCGGTGCCTCGCGCAGCGCCCGTACGGGTGCGCCGAGGGCGGCCGCGAGGCGGTCCGACAGGGGGGCGGGCGCCGGGTCGGGTGCGGTCTGCACCGTGCTGCGCTCGTCTTGCACCGCTGTCACTGTTCGCTCCGTCCACCGTTCGACCAACCAGCGACGATACCGGATGCCCGCCGGGCCGGCCCGGCCAGCGGCGGTGACGGAGAGTGAGCAACAGGCCCGGCCGGCCCTGCTCCGTTGCGGGCGGAGCAGGGCCGGCCGGGGTCCCCGGGAGGGGTGGGGCACCCCCGGGAGTGGGCTCAGCCGGCGTAGGCGCCGAGGGCCCGGGTGAAGTCCAGCGGCTGCTGGACGATGCTGCTGCAGCTGGCGTCGGCGTAGGCCTTGGCGCCGCCCTCGCAGGCCTTGTCGCGGGTGCCGGACCACATCGCCAGCCAGGCCAGGTGCTTGCTCGTGGCGAAGTCGGCGAGCTGCTTGGCGTCGGCCACGGTGAAGATCTCGCTGGCCACGTCGTTGACGCCGATCATCGGGGTGACGGCGACCTTGCGCCAGGCGGCGGCGTCGTCCACGCCGAGCACGCTCTTCACCTGGGCCTGGGTGGCGGTGGCGGCGGCGATGGCGTACTTGCCCATCTGGCCCTGCGGGTTGGGGGCGACGCCGTCGCCGAAGTCCATCGCCATGATGTTGACCGCGCCGATCGCGACACCGTTGTTCTTGGCGTCGGCGACCAGGTTGACGCCCTCCTGGGTCAGGCCGGAGGGCAGCGCGGGCAGGGTGAAGGAGACGTCCAGGGCCTTGCCCTTGGTGGCGGCGTTCCTCTGCAGCTGGGCGATGGCCTGGGCGCGGCGGGTGTTGGCCGCGGTGTTGCTGATCGCGCCGCCCTCGACGTCGAAGTCGACCTTGGTGAGGCCGAAGGCGTCGACGGTCTTCTGGTAGACGGCCGTGAGGTCGGCCACCGAGGAGCAGGCGAGGGCCAGCTCGCTGCCGTTGGCGCCGCCGAAGGAGACCCGGACGTCGCCGCCGGCCGCCCGCAGCGCGCCGATCTGGGCGGCCACCGCGTCGGCGGCGAGGTCGCTGACGCCGCCCCACTTGGGGGTGCAGCCGCCGCCGGAGACGACGAAGGCCAGGTTGAAGTTCTTGACGCCGGTGGCCTTGGCGGTGGCGACGAGGTCGTACGGCGGGTAGAGCGAGGTGTCGACGTACGGGGCGAAGCCGGCGCCGGCGGCCGGGACGGGGGCCCCGGTCGTGGTCGGGGTGGGCGCGGGGGTGGTGGTCGCGGTCGGCGCCGGGGTGGTGGGCTTGGCCGTGGCGGTCGGGCTCGGCGGTGCCGTGGTGGGCTTGGCGGTCGCGGTCGCGGTCGGCGTCGCGGTGGGCGCCGTGGTCGCGGTCGGCGAGGTGGTGGGCGTGCTGGTCGGGCGGCCCGAGGGGGTGGGCGCGGTGCCGTCCCCGGCCTTGCAGGAGACGTTGTTGATCAGGCAGTTGCCCGGCTCGGCCTGGGCGGCGCCGGCGCCCTGGGCGACGAAGCCGACCACCACGCTCTTGCCGGGCTCCAGCCGCTTGTTCCAGGACTCGGGCTTGACGGTGATGTGCTGGCCCTCGGCGCTGAAGGTGGCGTTCCAGAGCGAGTCGATCTTCGCCCCGGCCGGCAGGTCGAAGGTCAGCGTCCAGTTCTCGATCGCGCTGCCGTCCGGGTTGCTGACCAGGTACTGGCCGGTGTAGCCGGCGTCCCAGGTGCTGGTGCGGCTGTAGACGGCGCCGAGCGAGGCGGCGCTGGCCGAGGAAGCGAGGACGACGACGCCACCGGCGACCAGTGCGGCGGCGACCGCCGAGGCCCCGAGGACAACGCCCTTGCGGCTGCGACGGCGGCGGCCTGGGCGGCGGTTGGGCTGGGTCGTCATGTGGGCGTACCTCCGCAGGTGGCAACTGGGCCGAATGGGGTCGCCGCGGCCGGGCAGGGGTCCCGTGGACCCGTTGCGGGCGGCGTGCCCCGGCTCGGTCGGGTGACCGGCGCGGACGACGCTAGCGGGGGTGGAAGGCCGGAAACGGCCCCCTGAGCGAGGGGTACAGCTCTCTTAGGGCCCGCTTAAGAAAGAAGGGGTGGGACCCGGCACTCCCGCCGCCGCCAGCACCGCCGCACACCGCGCACGGCACACCGGCCGCCCGTCCCGCGGCGCCCGCCGGCCGGCCCGTCCTGCGCCTTCCGCGCACCGGCCACCGCCCACCGCCCACCGGTCACCGGTCACCGCTGGAAGAGCGCGCTGCGGCTGCGCCGACGGCTGGCGCGGGCCGGCGCGCCGTCGGGCCGGGCCTGGAGTCGCAGCCGGATCTCGGCGCCGCCGAGCACCGCGGAGCGGCCGAGTGCGAGGTCTCCGCCGGTGGCCTCGGCGAGCTTGCGGACGATGTCCAGGCCGAGGCCGGTGGAGCCCTCGCCGCCGTGGCCCTGGCCGCGCTGGAGGGCCGACTCGGGGTCGGTGAAGCCCGGACCGGCGTCGCCGACCAGGACGATGAACGAGCTGTCGGTGGCCAGCACGTCCACCGAGAAGGCCGTGCCGACGGTGGTGTGCCGGAACACGTTGCCGAGCAGCGCGTCCACGACGGCGGCGAGGTCGCCGCGCTGGACCGGCACCGGGGCGGGCCGGTTGGCGCCGGCCAGCTGCCAGCGGCGGCCCTCGTCCTCGGCGAGCGCGGACCAGAAGCCGACGCGCTCCCGGATCACCTCGGCGGCGTCGCAGCCGACGGTGACGGCGGGCGCGTCCTCGGGGGCGCGGCGGGCCGAACGGATGATCTGGTCGACCTCGCGCTCCAGTTGGGAGACGGCGTGCCGGGTGGCGTCGGCGGCGTCGCCCTCGCCGAGCGAGGCGGCGTTGAGCCGCAGCACGGTGAGCGGGGTGCGCAGCCGGTGCGACAGGTCGGCGGCCAGCTCCCGCTCCGCCGCGAGCAGCTGGACGACGCGGTCGGCCATCGAGTTGAACGCGTGGCCGGCCTCGCGGAGCTCCTCGGGGCTGCCGGCGCTCTCCCGGCCGTCGACCGGCACCCGGACGGCGAGGTTGCCGGACCCGAGCGAGCGGGCCGCGGCGGCCAGCCGCCGGGCGGAGGCGACGATCCGCGCGCCCATCCGGTCGGCGACCAGCACCGAGATGGCCACCAGCGCGAGTGCGACCGCGGAGAGCACCAGCCAGGCGGTGGAGACGCCCCGGGTGAGGTCGCCGTCCGCGACGAACACCTCGACCACGGCGGTCCGGCCGGTGTCGACGGCGACCGGCTGGAGCAGCGCGAAGCCGCCGGGCACCCCGACGGTGAAGGAGCGGCCCTGGCCGCCCGCGGTGGCCACGTCGGCGGCCAGCGCGCGGGCCTCGCCGATGGTCGCGCCGCCGTCCGGCCCGACCATCGCCGTCGCGGCGGGCGGCGTCCCGACCACCCCGCCGGGCGAGGCGGAACCGGCTGCGACGGCAGCGGGCGATGCGCCGCCCGAGGCAGCGGCGCCGGGCGAAGCGCCGCCCGGCGAAGCGGCAGCCGGTGCGGCCGGGGCGCCCGCCCCCGCCCCCGCCCCCGCACCTGCCGGCAGCGGCAGGGGCAGCGGCAGGTGGACCGCCATCCGCCCCTGCGCGCCGGCGTCCGTACTGGCCACCGCGCGGGCGATGGCGTCCTGGTCGGTGGTGATGGCGAGCGCCGGACCGAGCGCCGCCGCCTGACGCTCGGCCGCCGTGAACGCCCGGTCCCGGGCGGTCTGCTGGACCATCAGCCCGAGCGGGATGAGGAAGGCCAGCGCGACCATGGTGGTCCCGGCCACGGCGGCCTTGATCAGGGCCCAGCGCAGCGAGTGCCCGAACCTCCTCATGTCCGGCGCTCCGCGGCGGCGGGCCCCGGCCCGGGCGCCTCCAGCCGGACGCCGACGCCGCGCACGGTGTGCAGGTAGCGGGGGTTGGAGGCGGTCTCGCCGAGCTTGCGGCGCAGCCAGGACAGGTGGACGTCGATGGTCTGGTCGCCGCCGTAGGTCTGGCGCCAGACCTCGGCCAGGATCTCCTTGCGCGGGACGACCACGCCGGGGCGGGCGGCGAGGAAGGCCAGCAGGTCGAACTCACGCCGGGTCAGGTCGAGCGGCCGGCCGTCCAGGGAGGCCTCGCGGCGCTGGAGGTCGATGGCGAGCCCGCCGACCCTGAGCACCTGGGCGACCGGTGCGGCGCCGCCGCCGAGCCGCCGCAGCACGGCGGCCATCCGGGCGCTGAGGTGTTCGCCGGAGAACGGCTTCACCAGGTAGTCGTCGGCGCCGTCGTTGAGCAGCCGGACGATCTCGGCCTCGTCGTCCCGCGCGGTCGAGATGATCACCGGCACGTTGGTCAGGCCGCGGATCATCTTCAGCGCCTCGCTGCCGTCCAGATCGGGCAGGCCGAGGTCGAGGATCACCAGGTCGCAGCCGACCTGGGCGACCTCGCGCAGAGCCTCAAGTGCCGTGCCCACACTGCGGACCGCGTGACCGGTGTCGGCCAGGTGCCGGATGAGGGCGGAGCGTACGAAGGGGTCGTCCTCGACCACGAGCACTGTTGCCATGGCCCTGCACGGTACGCCATCGGCCTCCGGTGGTCTGTACCTCGGGTGGGTCGGAACCGGTGGAGGGACGCACGGCGCGGCGGACTCCTGACGGGCCGCCGGGGCCGGGCCCGGGCCGTTCCGGTGCGACCCTCGGGCTTTCTGCAACTTCCCTGTTGAACAGCAGGGGTGCCCACCTGCCGCGCCCCGGAATACGGCAGGATGTGCGGACGATGCGGAACGGACTCGTACAGCTCGGCGCCTGGGCGGCGGCCACCGGGGCGGCGGTGGCGCTGTCCTGGTTCGGCGTGCACGCGGTGCTGACCGGCGCCGCGTTCGAGCAGCCGACGGCTCTGCCGCTGCCGTCCCCGGCGTCCACCGGAGCGGCGGCGCCGACGCCCACCGCGACGGCCCGGCCGCAGTCCGACCCCCGGCCGGAGCAGCCCGCGCCGACGTCCGCCCAGGCCTCGACGGCCGCCCCGCACGGCGTCGCGCCGTCCAGTGCCCAGCCGTCCAGCGCCCAGCCGTCCTCGCGCCGCCCGGCGCCGGTCGCCACCACCACGTCCTCGGTGCGCAGTTACCCGGTGTCGGGCGGCCGGGTGGCGCTCGACCTGCGCACCGACAGCGCCTCGCTGGTCTCCGCCACACCGGACCCGGGCTGGCAGATGCAGGTCTGGAACGGCCCGCAGTGGCTGCGGGTGGACTTCACCAAGGGCGACCAGGCCAACTCGGTGTTCGTCGCCTGGAACGGCCACCCGCCGACCGTGGACACCGTCGTCCGCTGACCGGCCCCCGCCTCACCGCCGCCCCTGGCCGACTGTGACAGCCGGGCGGCTGCGACTCCCGCCCGGCTGTCACCCCGGGGCCGGCTACCAGCCCGCGAACGGGACGTACCCGGGCAGGTAGGGACCGCGGTAGCGGGACCGGTCGACCAGGGTGTGCCGGGTACCGCCGGGCACCCCGATCGCGGCGAGCACCACCGTCCCGTGCCGGTCCTGCACCTCGTAGGGCTCGGCGAGCGAGCCGGCACCGCGGTCCACGGCGTAGTCGTACGCGTAGTAGACGTCCGGCACGGCCACCGCGAGGTCGACGACCCCGTCGCCGTGCCGGGCCAGGTGCCCGGCCAGTTCCCGGCCGCGCGGCCCGATCACCTGGACCAGTGAGGTGATCACGAACCTGGTCCCGGGCGCGTCCAGGACGTAGGAGACGGTCTCGGGCTCGCCGGTCTCCGGGCCGGCGTAGGCGGTGCAGCGCAGTCCGAGCGCGGTGGCGTAGCGGCGGGCCGCCCGCCCGGCGTCGCCGACCGCGAAGACCACCGCGTCGGCGCGTCCCATCGGGACGAGGTCGGGTTCCTCCCGGCCCGCGGTGAGCAGCACGGGTTCGGCGGCGGTGTCGGTCATGTCGGCCCTCCCGGAAGGCGTACGGGACCACGGTCTGCCCCGCGGGCCGGTGTGGGGCCCGGCTCACGGGGTTGTGGCTGGAGGGTGGCGCCGCGCCGACCGCCGCGCAACTGTTCCGTTTCCTCCTGGTCAAGGTGTGCGCCGGGGCGGGAGAATCGGCGGTACCGCTGTACAGATTGCCCACCGGAGGACGGAGCCCGCGATGCCCCCCGCCCACGCCCCGAGCGACCCCGACTCCCCTGCCGGGCAGGGCACTTCCACGCCGGCGGGCGGCGGCAACGACGCGATCGACGCGCTGGACGGCCGGCTGATCCGGCTGCTGACCGAGGAGCCGCGGATCGGGGTGCTGGAGTGTTCGCGCCGCCTCCAGGTGGCCCGGGGCACCGTGCAGGCCCGGCTGGACCGGCTCCAGTCCAAGGGGGTGATCGGCGGCTTCGGGCCGGAGGTGGATCCGGCGGCGCTGGGCTACCCGGTGACGGCCTTCGCCACGCTGGAGATCTCCCAGGGGCAGGGTTCCGACGTCCGGGCGCACCTGGCGGCGGTGCCGGAGGTGCTGGAGCTGCACACGATCACCGGACGCGGGGACATGATGGTGCGCATCGTGGCCCGCTCCAACGCCGATCTCCAGCGGGTGATCGACCGGGTGGTCGGCTTCGACGGGATCGTCCGGTCCTCGACGGCGATCGCCCTGGAGAACCCGGTGCCGTACCGGATCCTGCCGCTGGTGGACCAGGCCGCCGCCGAGTAACCCGGGCCGGCCGGGAGCCGGGGGCACGACCCCTCGGGGCCGTCGGACAGGCTCGCCCCGCCGGCCGGGCCGGCGTCCTCAGCAGCCGGGGACGGCGCCGCCGCTGTGCAGCGCCTCCAGCGCGGAGACGGCCTCGCCCAGCGTGCCCACGGGCACGAGCCGCAGCCCCTCGGGCGTGTTGACCTTGGCGTCCGCGCACTCGTCCTTGGGCAGCAGGAACACCGTCGCACCGTCCCGGGCGGCCGCCTGGGTCTTCAGCGGCACGCCGCCGACGGCACCGACCACGCCCTGGTCGTCGATGGTCCCGGTGCCCGCGATCTTCAGCCCGCCGGTGAGGTCACCGCCCTTGCCGTCCCCGGCGAGCTTGTCGACGATGCCCAGCGCCAGCATCTGGCCCGCGCTCGGGCCGCCGATGTCACCGAGGTCGACCTTCACCTTGACCTGGTCCGGCGAGAGGTGGAGGTAGGAGAGCGCGGCCGCGGTGGCGCTGTCCTGCGACTCGGCCATCTGCCGGGCGTTCTCCTCCTCGGCCTTTGCCGGGTTGCCCGCCGGGTAGACCGTCTCGGTCGGCCGGATCGCCTCGTCCTGGTCGAACCAGGCCCGCAGCGAACGCCAGAAAGTGGTCTTCTCGCCCGCGTTGGTCGCCGAGATGGTGACCATCCGCAGCTGGCCCTCGGTGGTCCGCACCGGCGCGCCGGTGACGGTGAGCACCGGCTTGTCCTGGTAGCTGCCGAGGGTGTCCGCGGTCACGCCCGGCCAGGTCAGCGTGTACGGCAGCGGGACGAAGGCGGCCACGCCGAACAGCGCGGCGACCAGCGCCCCGCACAGCGCCAGCGCGCGGGTCCGGGGGGAGGTCAGGGCCGGGGGCAGCTTGGAGTCGGACACAGAGGCATCCAAACACACCCGGGCCCCCGGTCAGGCACTACCGGAGGGCGTCGGCGACCTCCGTCGCGGCCTCCACCACCCGGGGGCCGACCCGTTCGGGGACCAGGCCGTTCAGCATCACCACGCCGACGCTGCCCTCGATCCCGCTCAGCCCGACCAGCGCGGCGGCCGCGCCGCTCGCCCCGGACTGCTCCTCCGCGCGGGTGATGACGAACCCCTGTTCGGGACGGCGCTGGCTGGGGAAGCCGCGTGCCTCCAGGATCGCCCGCCCCGCGGCGCTCTCCCCCAGCGGGTGGCGCAGCCCGGTCCGGTACGCGACGTGGAAGTCGGTCCAGCTGGGCTCGACGACGGCGACCGCCAGCGCCTCGTTCCCGTCCACCAGGGTGAGGTGGGCGGTGGCTCCGAGGTCCTCGGCCAGGCTGCGCAGGGCGGGCAGCGCCGCTTCGCGCAGCAGCGGGTGCACCCGGTGGGCCAGCCGCAGCACGCCGAGGCCGACCCGGGCACGGCCGCCGATGTCCCGGCGGACCAGCCCGTGCTGTTCCAGGGTGGCGAGCAGCCGGTAGACGACGGTCCGGTTGACGGCGAGCCGGGCCGCCAGCTCGGTGACGGTCAGCCCGCGCTCGGAGTCGGCGAGGAGCTTGAGGACCCGGACGCCACGGTCCAGGGTCTGGGAGGTCTCTGCAGTCACGACGCGCAATTCCTTTCCGCGGCGGGTCGCCGGAACGGAGGCGCGCCGGTCCGGGACTCAGGTGTCGCGCGCAGGGTGGGTGGCCGCGCTCGGGCCGCGGTGTGTCGTCCTTGACGTCCTGGCGGTCCTGCGGTGCCCGTCTCGTGGGGGTTTCCCGGCGGGAGAGCGTGGGGGAAAGGTAGTGAAGGAATTCTCGCAGCGGAAGTGGTTGTCCAAAATTCGGGCATGATCAATTTCGCCACGCATGACAAATACGGGCAAAAGCCCATATCTCGCTGGTGGCGACCGGGTGCAAGTTCGAGCACAGTCCGAAGTCCGGACACTCCGGGCCACGGGGGCGCCACGCTCCGGGTCAGAGCAGGTTGCGCAGCACCGTCCAGGCCACCGCGACGCCGAGCAGCACGGCCGTGCCGCGGCGTTCGAGCGGGGGCCGCCAGCTCCGGCCGGCCAGGCCGTGCCGCAGCCAGGTGAGGTAGAGCAGCGCGACCAGCGGCAGCGAGAGCAGCAGCGCCGCGTTGTCGTGCCAGGCCGCCGCGAGGTCGCCGTGCAGCAGGTCGTAGGTCATCCGGGTGCCGCCGCAGCCCGGGCAGTCCAGCCCGGTGATCCTCCGCCAGGGGCAGAACGGCAGCGCCTGCCCGGGCAGGTGCGGGTTGCGGGTCCACAGGTACGCGGCACCGGCGAGGCCGCCGGCGGCCACCGCCAGCGGCGGCCCGGCGAAGCGCAGCCGGGCGAGCAGGGGCAGCCGGGCGGCCCAGGACGCGGGCACGGCGAAGCCGCCCCGGCCGGAGCCGGGGCGGCTTGCCGCGGATGGCATGCGCAAGATCAGCTGCGCAGCAGACGGCCCTGGGCGTCCGTGCGGTCGTTGCTGGTGAGGAAGAGGATGCCGTCGATCAGGGACCAGATGCCGAAGCCACCGCAGGTCAGCAGCTGGGCGATGCCGATGCCGATGTGGCCGGTGTAGAACCGGCCGACACCCAGGCTGCCGAGCAGGATCGTCAGGACGCCCGCGACGACCTTCGACTTGTCGGACAGCTCGGGCTGCTGGGCGTAGGGGGGGTACGACACGTTCGGTGTGCTCCTTGTGACGGCAGGCCCGGGCCCGACGGTTGTCGCGGCCTCGGGTCGGTGAGGTTGGCCGGCCTGACGCATCGGGGGCCGTGACGGCCGCCCCTGACGGGCCGGCGCACAACTCCGACGGCCCGAAGGCGGCGCAGCACGCGGAACACTAGCCGATCATCACACCGGCTGTCTCTACAATTCCTTCGCGTATACCGGAATGTCACACACCCTTGGGGAAAGCCCGGATTACCGGTTAAAACGAACCACTGACGGACCGTTACTTCGCCCATTCCCGGATTCGGTCGATTCGCGCCTTCAGCTGATTGGCGGTCGCCTGCGCGGTGAGCGGCCCCCCGCACTGGCGGCGCAGCTCGTTGTGAATGGTGCCGTGCGGCTGACTGGTCCGGTGGTGCCAGGCCGCCACCAGCGCGTTCAACTCCTTGCGGAGCTCGCGCAGTTCCTGGTGGGTGACGACCGGCCGCTGCTCGGCCGGCAGCTCCAGCAGGTCGGCCTCCTCGGCCGGCTTGGCCTTGCTGCGCTGGATCTGCCGGTGCTGACGCTTCTGCAGCAGCATCTGCACCTGGTCCGGCTCCAGCAGGCCCGGGATGCCGAGGTAGTCCTCCTCCTCCTCGCTGCCCGGGTGCGCCTGCATGCCGAACTCCATGGCGTTGTACAGCACCCGGTCGAAGACCGCGTCGGAGCCGATCGCCTCGTAGGAGAACTCGTCGCCGCCGGCGCCGTCCGGCCCGTCGTTGGCCCGCTCGGCCTCGGCGAGCAGCCGGTCCTCCTCGTCGAAGAGGCCCTCGCCCTCCTTCTTCGGCCGGTCCAGCACGTGGTCGCGCTGGAGCTCCATCTCGTTGGCGAAGCCCAGCAGCGTCGGGATGGTCGGCAGGAAGACGGAGGCCGTCTCCCCGCGCTTGCGGGCGCGCACGAAACGGCCGACGGCCTGCGCGAAGAACAGCGGGGTGGAGATCGAGGTGGCGTACACGCCGACGGCCAGGCGGGGCACGTCGACGCCCTCGGACACCATGCGGACGGCGACCATCCAGCGCGAGTCGCCCGCCGAGAAGTCGGAGATCCGCTTGGACGCCTCCGCCTCGTCGGAGAGCACCACGGTGGCCTTCTCGCCGCTGATCTCGCGCAGCATCTTGGCGTACGCGCGCGCCACGTTCTGGTCGGTGGCGATCACCAGGCCGCCGGCGTCCGGGATCGCCTTGCGGACCTCGGTCAGGCGCCGGTCGGCCGCCTGGAGCACGCTGGGGATCCACTCGCCCTGCGGGGCCAGCGCGGTGCGCCAGGCCTGGGCGATCAGGTCCTTGGTCATCGGCTCGCCGAGCCGCGCCTCCAGCTCGTCGCCGGACTTGGTCCGCCAGCGCATGTTGCCGCTGTAGGAGAGGAAGATCACCGGGCGCACGACGTGGTCGGCGAGGGCGTGCCCGTAGCCGTAGGTGTAGTCGGCGACGGACTTGCGGATGCCGTCGCCGCCCGCCTCGTACTGGACGAACGGGATCGGGTTGGTGTCCGAGCGGAACGGCGTACCGGTCAGCGCCAGCCGGCGGGAGGCTGGCTCGAAGGCCTCGAAGCAGGCCTCGCCCCAGGACTTTGAGTCACCGGCGTGGTGGATCTCGTCCATGATGACCAGCGTCTTGCGGGCCTCGGTGCGGTTGCGGTGCAGCATCGGGTTCACGCCGACGCCCGCGTAGGTGACCACGATGCCGTGGTAGTCCCGGGAGAGCGGCCCGGAGGAGTACGCCGGGTCCAGCCTGATGCCTATCCGCGCGGCGGCCTCGGCCCACTGCTTCTTGAGGTGCTCGGTCGGCGCGACCACGGTGACCTGCTGCACCAGGTGGTTGTGGAGCAGGTAGGAGGCCAGGGTCAGCGCGAAGGTGGTCTTGCCTGCACCCGGGGTCGCGACCGCGAGGAAGTCGCGCGGCTGGTTCTCGATGTACTTGTCCAGCGCGCCCTGCTGCCAGGCCCGCAGCTTCCCGGCGGTGCCCCAGGGGGCCCGGCCGGGGAAGGCCGGCGACAGGTGGTGCGAGGAGGAGGCCGACGCATGGCCGGCGGCGACCCGGGCGGGCGCGTGCGGCTCCTGCACGTCGGAGAAGAGCGGCATCGAGGAGGCGGCGGCAGTACTCACGGTCTCCGAGGGGGGATCATCGCAGGTCAGAGGCGGTTTGGCAGCCTTGATCCGCGGTCGGGGGGCAATCGGACAACCAGCCCAGCCTACCCGGCCCGGCATCGTTCGGGCGGCCAGGCCGGGCCCTCGCGCGGCCCGCGCGGCCGGAAAACGATGTGACGCAGGTCACAGGGATTGCCCGGGAAAAGCGGGTAAGCAGAGCCACCTGTACCGACTCTCACCAGGGTGAGACCGCCCCACCCTCCACAGCCGTCACTGCGGCCTCACGCCACCGAGAAGGCCCCACACCCCGAGAAGGGACGCGCCGTGCGCACCGCCGTCGAAGAGACCGTCCAGGCCCGCCTGATCCTCTCCACCCACCGCTCCGCCCGGCTGCGGGTCACCCTGTCCTACCGCCCGGACGACCCGCTCGCCGTCCGGATGGCCTTCCCGGCCGAGTTCTCCCTGGACGAGCCCTCCGACGAGCCCGGCCCGGACGGCGGCCCGGACATCGTCTGGGTCTTCGCCCGCCGCCTGCTCACGGCCGGGCTGGAGCTGCCCGCCGGGATCGGTGACGTCCACGTCCGGCCCGCGACCGGCCGGCGCACCATGGTCGAGCTGCGCGCGCCCGAGGGCACCGCACTGGTCCAGTTCGACAGCGCCGACCTGCGGCGCTTCCTGTGGCGCAGCCGGCTGGCCGTCCCCGAGGGCGAGGAGCACCTGCACCTGGACGCCGACCGGGCGCTGGCCGAGTTGCTGGGCTGAGTGCCCGGCGCCGGACCGTGCCCGCGCCCGGGAGCCCCCGGCCCGGCCGTCCGCGTCCGCCCGGGCCGGGGCCGGGCAGAGCGGGGCCGGAGGACGGCAGGGCCGGGACTCAGGACGAGAGCCGGCGCATCAGCCGGACGCCCTGCGCCGCCGTCAGGTGCGGCAGGTACGCCTTGCCGATCGCCCGGGTGATGCTGGGCAGCGCCGCCGGGTCCGGGTACGCCATGAACATCGGCCGGTACTCCGGCTGGAACTTCGCCTTGAACGCGAGCAGCGAGCGGAACCCGTACACCGGCTCCAGCACCCGGCCCATCCAGTCCAGCATCCGCTGCATCCCGGTGGGAGCCGCGTCCTGCCCGGAGCGGGCCAGCGGCGCGCCCGAGAGCGAGAGGAAGCGCGCGCCCTCCTCCTTGAAGCCAAGCGCGGCCGAGGCGATCAGGAACTCCGTCACCCCGCGGAAGCCGTCCGAGCGCCGGCGCATGAAGTCCAGCGTCCAGCCGACCGGCGCCCCGTTCTCGTACACCGGCATCCAGCTGGTCAGCCCGTGCACGGTCCGGTCCCCGTCGACGGCGATCAGCAGCCGGACGGCCGGGTCGTCCAGCTCCTCCAGGCCGCCGAGGGTGAAGCCCATCTCGGGCAGGCCCTTCTCCGAGACCCACTCCTCCGAGATCGAGCGGATCTGGTCCCGCAGTGCCAGCGGCGCGTCGCGGTAGGCCCACCACTCGGCGGTGATGCCCTGCTTGCCGGCCTTGTTGAGCGCGGTGCGGATGTCCTGCCACTTGCGGCCGGTGAAGGCCAGCCCGGGCAGCGCGACCACGGTGTCCTCGGCGACCTGCAGCGAACGCCAGCCGAGCTGCCCGGCCTCGGCCATGGTCTCCGGGGTGACGCTGTAGAAGCACGGCGTCCAGCCGCGCGCGTCGCAGTAGCGGGCGAAGCCGGCCACCGCCCGGCGGCGGGCCTCCGGTTCGCCGAACGGGTCCCCCGTGGTCAGCGCGACCGTCGAGAGCACCCGGTAGGCGACGGCGGCCCGGCCCTCCTCGTCGAACCAGTAGTGGTTGCCGTCCCAGGTGGTGATGAAGGAGAGCGTGCCACCGCCGTGCGCGGTGAGCAGCGCCCGGGCGCGGGCCGCGTCCGCGGCGTCCGCGTGCACCGCCGGCCGCCGGAAGGCCACCAGCAGCGCGGTCAGCGCGACCACCCAGAAGACCAGCCCGCAGTACGTCTCCAGCAGCCGGGCGAGCGGGCCGACGGCGATCGGGTAGTCGGGCAGCAGGTCGTTGTAGGCCGGCGGGAGGAACTGCGCCGGCAGCCCGGAGACCAGTCCGCGGAAGGTCGCCCCCGGCTCGAACTGACCGGACGCCAGCAGACCGAGGCCCGCGTACGCGGCGGAGGCGGCCAGGACCGCCCCGCCGAGCAGGGCGGCGAGCCGGCCGTGCAGCGCGCCCGGCAGCCGCAGGCCGAACCGCTGCCGGGTGGTCAGCAGCAGACCGGTGGTGAGCAGCGGCAGCAGCAGCGCCTCGACGAAGTACTGCACCACGTCCCCGGAGCCGGTACCGGTCTCGGTGAACAGCCAGACCAGCAGCGCGGCCCAGAGCAGCTCGGTGGCGACGGTGATCCGCCAGGCGAGCCGCAGTCCGCGCCGCAGCCCCTCGGCGAGGACCAGCAGCAGCGCCGGGAACAGCGCGGCCATCAGCCGGGCCGGCGTGTCGAAGATCCGCTCGACGGCGTGCGCCCGGGCGCACTCGTGGGCGGAGAGCGCGCAGAAGTCGGCGACCTCGTCCGGGGTGAGCCGCTGGGAGAAGTACAGCTCCGAGAAGGTGTTGAACGGCCCGGCGGCGTTGTCGTACAGCGAGGCGATCAGCGGCCCGAGGGCCGCGGCCACCAGGCAGAGCGCGACCAGCACCCGGGTCTCGTTGTGCGAGGCCCGGTGCGGGCCCAGCTGCCAGCGGCCCCGGGCCAGCAGCGCGCCGGCGCCGAGGCCGACCAGCGCGCCGGCGAAGCGCTGGACGCTCTGCAGGTGGCCGACGTACAGCGTCATCACCAGCGGGACGAGCACCACCAGCAGGTGCAGCCGGCGCCGCCAGAGCACGGTGAGCCGGTAGCCGAGCACCCCGGCCAGGGCGAACAGGCCCACGACGGGGCCGATCGCGGTCTGGTCCGCGACCGAGTGGGTCCAGTGCTCGCCGGCCCGGGAGCCGGCCGCGACCAGTGCGGTCCCCAGCAGGGTGCCCGCCAGCTGGCCGCCGACCAGCACCAGGAGGGTCCGGCGCCGGCCCAGCCGGTTCTCGGCGGCCGGGCCGACGAGGAGCAGCAGCAGGCTGGTGGAGACGTACGAGGCCAGGCCGGAGCACCAGAGCAGCGAGGTGAACGGTGTCCACCAGCGTCCCTCCGCGAGGGTGGGCAGGCCGACGCCGGCCTGCGCCAGCAGCCCCCGGGAGGGGCCGTGGGCCAGGCTGCCGGTGGCGCCGCCGACCGCCCAGAGGACGGCGAGCAGCGTGAGGGTCAGCGGTGCGGCGCGCAGCCGGGCGGCCGGCCCGGCCAGCACCCGCCGGCCCGGCAACGGGCCCGGTTCCGGGGCCGCCGCCGGTGGCGGGTCGGCGGCGGCGGTCCGCTGGGCGGGCACCAGGGGGGCCGCACCGAGCCGTATCACGGGGTCAGTCCGGTCTGCTGGGCCAGCCAGGGCAGCTGGTCGGCGATGCCGGGCCGGAAGATCACCCAGCCGTGTCCGCCCGGCATCAGGTCGAACTTGGCCTTCATGCCGGCCGCCAGGACCGCCTGGTAGATCTTCTCCTGCTGCCGCCGGAAGTAGTCGTCGGTGCGGCCGACGACGATCGCGGCGGCGGTGTCCGGGAACTTCTTGCGGGTCAGCAGGTGCATGGGGTTGACGGCCTCGAACGCGGCGTTGTCCCCGCCGAAGGCGACGTTGACGGTCTCCGTCCGGGTGCCCAGGGTGGGCTCGTCCTGGCCGGACATGTCGAGGAAGGAGCCGTAGACCTCGGGGGCGTTGACGGCGAGTTGGAGGGCGCAGGTGCCGCCCATGGAGGCGCCGCCGATCGACCAGGAGCCCCGGCCCTTGGCAGCCTGGAGGTGCTCGCCCACCCAGTCCGGGATGTCCACCGCCAGGTAGGTCTGGACCTTGGCGATCTTCGAGTCGAAGCAGAGGGTGTTGGCCCAGGTGGAACCCAGTTGGTCGGGCATCACCATGATCGGCGCCAGGCCCTCGTGCGCGGCGGCGAAGGCGTCCAGGGCCTCGTTCACCTGAGCGGTGTTCACCCAGTCCTCGGGCACGCCCGGCTGGCCGCCCAGCAGGACCACCACGGGCAGCAGCGGCCTGGGGTCGGCGTAGTAGGCGGGCGGCAGGTAGACGTAGGCGTCGCGGGCCTTGAAGCCGGACTTGGCCCCGGGGATCGGCGTCTTGGAGACGGTGCCCTTGGCCGGCATGCCGGGCGGGGCGTGCCAGACCTCGGAGAGCGCCTTCCCGGGCGGCGCCGCCACGGTCTCGTCCCTCCTGCTGGTGGTCAGCTCCTGCGTCTTGTTCAGCCAGGGCGCGAGCATGACGCGGCCGCTGGGGTACTGGTCGAAGCCGCGGTTGACCTGCGAGGAGGACATCAGCAGCACCAGGAGCGCGCCGCCGACCGCCAGCAGCCTGCCCCGCGGGCGCAGCCTCGGCACCCGGAACCCGGCCAGGCAGCCGGCCAGCAGCGCGACGGCGATCCACCAGCGGACGTACCGCGGCAGCCCCTCCGGGAAGGGGTGCCACCAGCCGTCGACGGCGATGTCCACCAGCACGCTGAGCGCGGCGGCCGCGAGCAGCGCGGCGGGCAGCCGGCGGCCCCACCAGGCGCGGTCGCGGGCCAGCCCCAGCAGGAGCAGGGACCCCCAGCCGGCCGCGAGCACGGCGTGCGGGATCGGGCCGTGCGTCAGCGGCCAGTCGATCGGGTTCCAGCGGACGGCAAGCGAGACGGGCGTCATATCTTCTTCCCCGGCCGGGTGGTGTCGGCCAGGAAGCCGTAGGCGACCACGTTGCCCTGGTAGCCGTGTTCCTCGCTGTACCCGCCGCCGCAGGTGATCACCCGGAGCTGGGCGTCTGCGGCCTGGCGGTACACCCGGTCGTCCGGGAAGTCCTTTCGGTCGTGCACTTCGATGGCGTAGAGCTGGTAGACGGCGGTGGCGCCGTCCTCGCGGGCGATCTCGATCCGGTCGCCGCGGTGCAGGGCCCCCAGATGGTAGAAGACGGCGGGTCCGGTCCGGTTGTCGACGTGGCCCGCGATGATCGCGGTGCCGCGCTGCCCGGGGGTGGCGCCGCCGCGGTACCAACCGGCCAGGTTCCGGTCGGTCTCCGGGGGTGCCTGGAGGTGGCCGTCGGCGTCCAGGCCGAGGCCGGTGACCGGGGCGTCGAGCTTCACGGCGGGGATCCGGATCCGGGTGGGGGCGGAGGGGCCGAGCGGCGGGACGACGGAGACCGGGGCGAAGCCCGAGAGGGCCTGGCCGGCGGCCGGGGCCGGGGGCAGTTCGAGGTGGCCGCCCTGGTTGAGCATCCAAGCGCCGAGGACGAGCGCGGCACCGACCGCCAGGGTGCCCGGCCACGGGCTCCTGCTCTGCTGGGCACCCACCCGGTGCTCTCCTCTGCTGACGACTTGCTGCTCCCTGGGAGATCCCTGGGAACTATCCAACCGGACGGGACCCTAAGGCACATCAACACGATGGTCGTACCGGCACCCCCCGATCGGCAGGGCCGAGGGCCCCGGGTGTACTCCGAGTAGACCCCCGACCACCCGGAGAGAGCAGCGGTCCCCGGGATGACTGCCCCCGGCTCCGCCCGCATGGGCATCGACAACCTGGGCGGCCCATCCGGTTGCACCAATCGGGCGATCACTTCAGACCGACCGTGGTGCATCACTGACCGGTCGAGACCACATGCCATGCTGACCCAGCTCAAGGTCTATCACCGCACTTGTCCGACCGGACGTGTGGCGGTTCCTCCCGCCGGGGCCGTCGCACGCCGTCCGCACGCCCCCACGAACGGAGTGACCATGGACGCTCTTTCCCGCCGCACCCTACTGGCCGCCGGTGCCGCGACCGCCGCCACCCTCGCGGCCGGCTGCGGCGGAAACAGCGGGCAGGCCGGTGGGCAGGGGGCCGCGCCGGCACCGGTGCCGGCCAGTCCCGCGGCGGACCAGGCCGGTCCCCCGTCCGAGGTCCCCAGGCCCCCGGCCACCCTCATCGGCGACGGCTCCACCTCGGACACCGGCCCGCAGCCGGGCCAGCCCACCGCCGAACCGCTGAAGCTCGGCGAGCGCCCGCCGCAGTTCGTGGTCTTCTCCTGGGACGGCGCCGGCGAGCTCGACAACGGCCTCTTCGGCCGGTTCCGCAAGCTCGCGCGGGAGCACAACGCCTCGATGACCTTCTTCCTGAGCGGCCTCTACCTGCTGCCCGAGTCCAAGAAGGACCTCTACCGCCCGCCGCAGCACAAGGCCGGCGCCTCCGACATCGGTTACCTGAGCGACCAGCACATCCACGACACGCTGACGAACCTGCACGCGGCGTGGATGGAGGGGCACGAGATCGGCACCCACTTCAACGGGCACTTCTGCGGCGCCACCGGCGTCGGCAGGTGGTCGCCGGAGGAGTGGGACAGCGAGATCGAGCAGGCGATGGACTTCGTCATGAACTGGAAGACCAACACCGGATTCACCGACCTGCCCGCGCTGCCCTTCGACTACCGCAAGGAGCTGATCGGCAGCCGCACCCCCTGCCTGGAGGGCCAGCGCAACCTGCTGCCGACCGCCGCCAGGCGCGGCTGGCGGTACGACAGCAGCGGCAACGGCACCCAGGTGTGGCCGCAGAAGATCCAGGGCGGCGCGCTCTGGGACCTCCCGTTGCAGTCCATCCCCTTCCCCGGGCACACCTTCCAGGTGCTGTCGATGGACTACAACATCATGTTCAACCAGTCCGGCAGCAACACCAAGGCCGACCCCTCGCTCCACGCGGCGTACCAGACCCAGGCCCGGGACTCCTACCTGATGGGCTTCGAGCGGGCGTACACCACCAACCGGGCGCCGTACGTCATCGGCAACCACTTCGAGCAGTGGAACGGCGGCATCTACATGAACGCCGTCGAGGACGCGCTGAAGGCCATCGCCGGCCGGCCCGGCGTCCGGCTGGTCTCCTTCCGCCAGCTGGTGAACTGGCTGGACGCGCAGGACCCGGCGGTGCTGCGCAAGCTCCAGAGCCTCGCCCCCGGCCAGGCCCCGGCCGGCGGCTGGGAGACCTTCCTGGGCTCCCCCGTCCCCGCAGCCGCCGCCGGCTGACCCACGGCCCTACGCCTTCCGCACCCGGCCCGCGACGAGGGCGCCCAGCAGCGCCACCCCGGTCATGGTCAGGAAGATCACCGCGAACGCACCGGACGAGCCGGTGCCCCCGGTGCCCTCGTGGGCGGCGGCGACCGAGCCGCCGCCCAGCGCCGAGAACAGCACTCCCGCGAGGCCGACCAGCAGCACGTTGCCGAGCGCGTCGCTCACCTGCAGCGAGGCCGAGTTGGCCCCGGCGTCCTCCGGCGCGGACAGGCTCATCATCAGCACGCTCACACTCGCCACCGCCAGCCCCATGCCGATCCCGCCGACCCCCCAGGCCACCGCCGCCACCCAGGCCGGCATCGCCGGGACCAGCACCAGGGCCGCCCCCGCGATCGCCACCGCGGTCAGCACGAAACCGCCCCGGATCATCGCCTCCCGGAACCGCTCGGCCCCCGGCCGGCCCTGCAGCCAGGAGCCCAGCGCCCAGGAGAGGCCGCCGCTGGTCAGCGTCAGGCCGGCCAGCGTCGGCGACAGGCCCCGTTCGGTGACCATCATCAGCGGGATGAACGCCTCCGCCGAGAAGAACGCCCCCGCCGCCACCCCGCGCAGCAGGATCACCGTCGGCAGCCCGCGCCCCGCCCGCAGCGTCCCCGAGGGCAGCAGCCCCAGCACGGCGGGCAGCAGCAGCGCCGCCCCGGCGGCGGCCGGGACCAGCCCGACCAGGTCCAGCCGCTGCCCGGCGTACTGCAGCAGGCCCGCGCCGAGCGCGGCCATCGCGGCCAGCCGGGTGCGGCGGCGGTCGAAGTCGGCGCCCTTCAGCACCGGCTGCTCCCGCTCCGAGCGGCGCAGCGCCGGGCCCATCACCGCCAGGGGCAGCAGTATCAGCACCGGAACGGAGAGGAACACCCAGCGCCAGCCCAGGTGCTGGGTGACGGCGCCGGACACCACCGGGCCGACGATCGAGGGCAGCACCCAGGCCGAGGAGAAGGCCGCGAAGACGGCCGGCCGCAGCCGCTCCGGGTAGGCCCGGCCGACCACCACGTACAGGGCGACGATTACCAGCCCGCCCCCCAGGCCCTGGATCGCACGGCCCGCGACGAACACCCACATCCCGGGCGCCGCCCCGGCCACCACCAGGCCCGCGCCGAACACCGCGATACCGCTGAACAGCGGTTGCAGCGGGCCCCGCTTGTCGCACCACTGGCCGGAGACGACCAGGGCGAACAGGGTGGTGGTGAAGTAGCCGGAGAACGCGAACGCGTACAGCCCCAGCCCGTCCAGCTGACGGGCCGCCACCGGCATCGCGGTGTTGACGGCCGTCGCCTCGAAGGCGAGCAGCAGGACCACCGAGACGATGCCCAGGGTCAGAGCCCGGTAACGGGCGCCGAGCACCCCGCCGGAGTCGCTCGTGTCAGGGGGCGTCGGGCCGGCGTCGACCGAGGTGGGGGAGGCAGTGGTCATGCGTGCCATCGTAAGGCCCGTCCCACCGGATGGCCCCTGACCAGGGGCGGTGGCCGCCTACTCCGCAGGGCTTAGGTCCCGCCTCAGTGCAGCGCCTTGAGGCCCACCACGCCGGAGACGATCAGCAGCAGGCACCCGATCCGGGCCGCCGTCGCCGAGTCCCCCAGCACCGCCATGCCGTACAGCGCGGTGCCGACCGCACCGATGCCGACCCAGACCGCGTAGCCGGTGCCGATCGGGATGGAGCGCATCGCGTACGCCAGGCCGCCCATGCTCAGTGCCAGCGCGATGCCGAAGACGACGGTGGGGACGAGCCGGGAGAACCCCTTGGACGACTCCAGGGCCACTGCCCAGACGGTTTCCAGGACGCCGGAAACGATCAGAACGAGCCACGCCATGACGACAGCACCTCCGCAGTCAGCAGCGGCCGGGTTGCCGCTGTGCTGCGCCGTCTTGTCGTCACCGGGTACGACGCGCTCGTCCGGGGCGGCCTTCGAGCGGCCACCTGTCTTCGACGGTAGCACAATCCGCCATACAGAATTTACAAACGGATATTGACGTTCTCCCGCCCATTCCGCCAAGATGAATTCACCAACACGGCGAACGACGACAGGAGTCGGCAATGGACAGGAAGACGGCGGCCCCCGCGGCCCCCCGCACCTGTGCCGCCGCTCCCCGGTGTTGTCGCGCCTGTCGCTGCTGCCGCTGCGCCTGAGCCGCACCCGCAGTACAGCTCCACCCCCCACGGCCGTGTGCCCGAGTGGTTGAGGGAACCGCCTGCAAAGCGGTTTACACGGGTTCGATTCCCGTCATGGCCTCCGTGAAACGAATTGCCGGTCGGCGCTGATTCAGCCGACCGGCAATTCGTCGTTCCATTTCACCCCGGGGAATTTCCCGGGAATTCGCCGGAGGGCGGCCGGCCGGCCGCCCTCCGGCGGGTCAGCCGGTGACGGCGTCCTCGGGCCGGATGGGCAGGCGGCCCACCGGCAGACCGGTCGCGGCGCGGACCGCCGCGGCGACGGCGGCGGGGGCGACCACGGCCGGGGCGGCGCTGACCGCCTTGGCGCCGAAGGCGGCGACCACGTCGCGCTCCTCCAGCAGGGCGGCGATCCGGACCTCGGGGGTGTCCAGGGCGGTCGGCAGGCGGTAGCCGGTGAGGGAGGGGTTCATCAGCAGCCCGCCCTCGGTGCGCAGGTCCTCCAGCAGGGCCAGGCCGACGCCCTGGGCGACGCCCGCCTCGATCCGGTCCTCGATCTGGCGCGGGTTGAGCGCCCGGCCGACGTCCTGGGCCACCGTCATGTCGACCACCCGGACGGCGCCGAGCTCGATGTCCACGTCCACCACGGCCCGCATCGCGCAGAACGCGATGGAGACGAAGGCGTCGCCCTGGCCGGCCTCGTCCAGCGGCTCGGTCGGGTGCGGGCGGCACTGCGCGGTGGCCCAGAGCTCCTTGCCCTCCAGCGCCTCGGCGACCGGCATGCCGAGCACCCCGTCGTACGAGGTGATCTTCCCGTCGGAGATCTGGAGCAGCTCGACCGACATCCCGAAGTTGGCGGCGATCGGCTGGAGCAGCTGGTGACGGACCATCAGTGCGGCCCGCTCGACCGCGCCGCCGGAGACCCAGGTGTGCCGGCCCCGGGCGGACGGCCCGGCGATCGACTGGTCGCTGTCGGCCGGCGCGATGTACACCTCGCTGACGCCCAGCACCGTCTGCACGATCTGCCGGGCCAGGGTGGCGAAGCCCTGCCCGGAGTCGACGGCCGCGCAGATCACCGTGGCGTGGTCACCGCTGACCCGCACCGTCGCGGTGGAGACCTCGTCCTCGCCCTCGGCGCCCAGCATGTGCACCATGCCGACCGCGTAGCCGATGCCGCGCCGCACCGCCGCCGGGTCACCGGCACCGCCGGGCCCGCCCGGCAGCAGCCACTCGGCGTCCGGGTCGTCCACCGGCAGCGCGGGCAACGGCTCCGAGGAGACGGCGTCCAGCAGCGCGGCCACCGGCGCGGGGCAGGTGACGGCCTGTCCGGTGGGCATCGCGTCACCGGTGGCCATGGCGTTGCGGCGGCGGATCTCGACCGGGTCGACGCCGACCCGGGCGGCCAGCTGGTCGAGCTGGGACTCGTAGGCGAAGCAGGCCTGGAGCGCGCCCTCGCCGCGCATCCGGCCGGCCGGCGGGTTGTTGGTGCGCACCGCCCAGGCGTCCACGAAGACGTTCGGGCAGACGTAGGGGCCGACCGAGAAGGCGGTGGCGGCCGCCAGCGCCTCGGCGGAGACGTCCGCGTACGCGCCGCCGTCCAGCAGGATCTGCGCCTCGACCTTGACCAGCCGGCCCTCGGCGTCGGCGTGGTGGCGGTAGCGCAGCAGCGCGGGGTGCCGGGAGGTGTGGGTGTGGAAGGACTCCTCGCGGGTGAGCGTCATCTTCACCGGCCGGCCGGTGCGCAGTGCCAGCAGCGCCAGGGTGACCTGGAAGGAGAGGTCCTCGCGGTCGGAGGTGGCGCCGGGCACGCCGGTGACGACCAGCCGCACCCGGTCCGGTTCCAGGCCGAGGCAGGTGGCGGTGCGGTCGCGGTCCCCGTGCGGGTCCGTGGAGGACAGGTGCAGCTCGACGCCGCCGTCCGGGCGCGGCACGGCCAGGCCCGCCTCGGCGCCCAGCGGCGCCGGGTCCTGGCGCCCGACCTGGTAGAGCCCCTCGACGACGATCTCGCCGGCCGCCTCCGGGTCCCCGGTGCGCAGCGGCAGGTGGCGGAAGAGGTTGCCGTCCGGGTGCAGCGCCGGGGCGGTGAAGGACTGCTCGGGGTCGGTGACCGCCTCCAGCGGCTCGTAGTCGACGACGATCAGGCCGACGGCGAGGCGGGCGGTGTCCGGGTGGTCGGCGGCGACGGCGGCGACCGGCTCGCCGTGGTGGCGGACCACCCCGGCGGCGAGCACCGGCCGGTCGGCGACGATCGGGCCGGCCGGGGCGCCGTCGAAGCCGCCGTCCGGGCCGGCAGGCAGGTCGGCGGCGGTGACCACGGCGTGCACGCCGGGCAGGGCGAGCGCGGCGGAGGTGTCGATGCCGTTGATCCGGGCGTGCGGGTGGGGCGAGCGCAGCACCGCGCCCCAGAGCAGGCCCTCGGCCCAGAGGTCGGCGGCGTAGGGGTAGATGCCGAGCGCCTTCGGCAGGGCGTCGCTGCGCAGCGGGGAGCTGCCGAGCCCGAACGGCTCCGCTGCGCCGCCCTCGTCACCGTCCTGCTGGGGTGCTGCGCCGATGTCGGTAGGCGACGTCATGATGCGTGGTCGTCCTCGGGGAGCCGGATGCCGTGGGCGGGGGTGGCACCGTACGGGACGCCGGCGGGGGCTGTGCCCTCGGCCGGGACGCCGTGCGGGGGCGTGGCGACGTACGGCGTGCCGTGCGCGGGCGTGCCGTCGAAGGCGGGGGCCTCGAAGCCGGGGCCGTCGAAGGCGGTGCCGTCGTACCCGGTGCCGTCGAAGGCGGCGGCGGGTACGGGGACGCCGTGCGCGGGGGTCGGCTCGTAGACCGGGCCGTCGTACGGCGAGGCGGCCTCGTACGGCGGGGCGGCCTCGTACGGCGGGGCGGCCTCGTACGGCGGGGCGGCCTCGTAGCCGGGCTGCGGATAGCCGCTGCCGGGGAAGGCGCCGGGTACGTAGCCGCCGTGGGCCGGGGCGGGCTGCCCGCCCATCCCCTGCATGCCGACGTCGTGCACGCCCGTGCCGTGCCCGGCGCTCTCCTGGCCGCCCGCCTCCTGGTAGACGGTCTGCTCGGGGTAGCCCTGCTGCGGGTAGTAGCCCTGGCCGTCGGCCTGCGCGGGGATTCCCGGCACGGGCGGCAGCACCGCGGTGTCGTAGACGCCCGTGTCGTAGCCGCCCTGGCCGTCCGGCGTGCCGTACTGCATGCCGACGCCGACGCCCGTGCCGGCGGTGGTCCCGACGGCGGCCTGGACCTCCTCGGCGGGCGGCTGCGGGACGTGCTCGATCCAGGCGTCCTCGTCGGTGTACACCGTCGGCTCGGCCGTCCGCCCGGGCTCCTCAGGCGCGGCCGGGAGCGGGGTCCCCGCGTTCTGGGCGGCGGCCTCCCCGGCCGGTTCCCCGGCGGGCGCGTCCCCGGGGTCCTCGGTCTCGACCGCGCGCGCGTCGGCGATGCTCTGGACCGCGGCCAGCACGCCCCGGTAGCCGGTGCAGCGGCAGAGGTTGCCGCAGAGCGCCTGACGGGCCTCGACATCGGTGGGCCGGTGGTTGCGCTGGAGCAGGTCGTGGACGGCCATCGCCATGCCGGGCGTGCAGTAGCCGCACTGCACCGCGCCGGACTCGGCCAGCGCCTGCTGGACGTCGCTGGCGCCGCCGGCGGCCGAGAGGCCCTCGACGGTGTTGATCTCGCTGTCCGCGGCCAGTGCGGCGGGCACCAGGCAGCCGGCCACCAGCTGCCCGTCGACCTGCACCGAGCAGGCGCCGCACTCGCCCTGCTCGCAGCCGTCCTTGGCACCGGCCAGGCCGAGCCGCTCGCGCAGCACGTAGAGCAGGCTCTCGCCGATCCAGGCGTCGGTGACGGGCCGCTCGAAGCCGTTGACCCGCAGCGTGTAGGAGGCGCAGGGGCGCAGCTCGCGGCTGACGGGCGCGTGGTCGAACAGACCGGCGTCGAGGGTCTCGATGGGGTCAGTGGTCACTTCAGCGCCCTTCCCAGTGCCCGTCGGGCCAGCACCGACACGGTACGCCGTAGCCGGACGGCGGCCGCGCTCGGCCCCTCGGTCACGGCCTCCCAGGCGCCCTCGGCGCCGTAGCTGTCGGGCACGCAGGCGGCGGCCACGTACTCGCCGAAGGCGGCGGTCGCGGCCGGGTCGATCTCGCGGCTGCCGTCCCAGTCGATGCAGCCGGCCACCCACGCCTCGGCCTCCAGCGGCCGCAGCGGTACGGGGGCGACGGCGCCGACGGCGCAGCGCACGGCGCGCCGGGCGGGGTCGAGGACGAGCGCGACGGAGGCGGTGGCGCGGGCCGGGCCGCTGCGGCCGGTGGCCTTGAGGAAGACCTGCGGGGCGTGCAGCAGCGGGACGCGCACCCAGGTGAGCAGTTCGCCGGGGCGCAGCGGGTCGAGGCCGGTGAGCAGGTGGCTGACCGGGACCTCGCGGGTGGCGCCGGCCCGCGCGAGGGTGACGCTGGCCTCCAGGGCGGTGAGCACCGGGAGGGTGTCGCCGGCCGGGGCGGCCGTGGCGATGTTGCCGCCGAGGGTGCCGACGTTGCGCACCTGCGGGGGTCCGGCGGTGCGGGCGGCGTCGGCGAGGGCGGGGATGAGCGCGGCGAAGTCGGGCCGGTCCATCCGGGCGTGGGTGAGCCCGGCGCCGAGGACGGCGGTGCCGCCGTCCTCGTAGCGCCAGCCGCGCAGTTCGGTGATGCGGCCGAGGCCGATCAGGGCGGCGGGGCGCAGCCGTCCGGCGTTGACGGCCTCCATCAGGTCGGTGGCGCCGGCCACCGGCACCGCGGCCGGGTGGGAGGCCAGCGCGTCGACGGCCTCGTCGAGGGAGGCCGGCAGCATGATCGTCCGGTTCACCTGGGTCCCACCGTGCTCCACTTGCTCATCGATCGCCTGCCGCCCGCGGGCCTCGGCCGGGGTGTCCGCGTCGGCAGCCCGGCCTGGCCCGTAGGGTACGGGCGATCGGGCCGGGTTGGGCAACTCTGGCACACAATGCTCGATGATCATTTCGGGGCGGGCGAACGGAACTGCCCGATTGGGACGGATACCGGGCGGTATCTGCTCCGGCCCGGACCGGACCGAAGCAGATGTTCATCTGTTCTTGACGTCGGATGGCCACTCAGAAGTTCCCGATCGCCTCGGGGACCCTCGTCCGTCAGACGGCCGGCAGTTCCCGATCGCCTCGGGGACCCTCGTCCGTCAGACGGCCGGCGGCGGTCCGTCGAGCGGGCGGCCGAGCACGCCGGGCCGGCGCTGCCAGGGGTGCGGCCCGGCGGCCGGCCGGTACTCGACGCCGAGCGCGTCCAGCACGGCCCGGTGGGCCTCCATCCGGCGCTCGAAGCCGGCGTAGTCGCGCGCGGCCGGGTCGGCGGGCAGTGCGGACCAGGCGACCTCGGCGAAGGCCGCGAGCCGGGGGAAGGCCCGGTAGTCGACGTCCCGGGCGCTGTCCATGAACTCGGTCCACAGGTTGGCCTGGGTGCCGATCACCCGGCGGGCCGCGGCCCCGTCCAGCTGCGCCGGCACCGGCTCGAACCGGTAGACGTCCTCCAGGGTGCGGACGAAGCCGACCGGGACCGGCTCGTCCTGGCCCGGCGCCTGCCGGTGGTCCAGGTAGACGTGCTGCTCGGGGCACATCACCACGTCGTGACCGGCCTGCGCGGCGGCGATCCCGCCGCCGTAGCCGCGCCAGGAGGAGACGGCCGCACCGGGGGCCAGGCCGCCCTCCAGGATCTCGTCCCAGCCGATCAGCCGGCGCCCGCGCCCGGCCAGCCAGCGGTCGAAGTGCCGGATCACGTGGCTCTGCAGCTCGTCCTCGTTGGCCAGGCCCAGTTCCCGGATCCGCGCCTGGGCGGCCGGGCTGTCCTTCCACTGCTCCTTGGGGCACTCGTCGCCGCCGAGGTGGATGAACTCGGACGGGAAGAGCTCCAGCACCTCCTCCAGCACGCCCTCGAAGAAGCGGAGGGTGGCCTCGGAGGGGTTGAGCACGTGGTGACTGACGCCCCAGTCGGTCCACACGCCCAGCGCCGCGGTGTCCACCACGTCGGTGTTGCCCAGCTCCGGGTAGGCGGCGATGGCGGCCTGCGAGTGGCCCGGCAGGTCGATCTCCGGGACGACGGTGACCGCCCGCTCGGCGGCGTACGCGACGATCTCGCGCACGTCGTCCTGGGTGTAGAAGCCGCCGTGCGGGCGGTCGTCACGCCGCCCGCCGGCCCGGTAGCCGACCATCGAGCGCTCGCGCCAGGAGGCCTGCTCCGCCAGCCTCGGGTAGCGCTTGATCTCCAGCCGCCAGCCCTGGTCGTCGGTCAGGTGCAGGTGCAGCACGTTGAGCTTGTGCGCGGAGAGCTGGTCGACGAAGCGCAGGACGTCGGCCTTGGGGAGGAAGTGCCGGGCGACGTCCAGCAGCGCGCCGCGCCAGGCGAAGCGGGGGGCGTCCTCGATGTCGGTGCCCGGCAGCACCCAGCCGCCGCCCCGCAGCGGGGCCCGGCGGTAGGCGTCCGGGCCGAGCAGCCGGCGCAGCGTCTGCGCGCCCCAGAGCGCGCCGGCCGGGCCTCCGGCGGTGATCACGGCGTGGCCGGGGCGCACCGAGAGCCGGTACGCCTCGCCGGCCAGCGTCTCGTCGTGCACCAGTTCGACGCCCTCGCCGGGCCGCCCGGGGGCGAGCGGCAGTCCGGTCGCCGCGGTCAGCGAGGTCCGCAGCCACCGCTCGGCACCGGCCAGCGCGGGCGGGGCGGTGAGGGTGGTGCCGCGGTCGAGGGGGAAGTCCTGGTCCTGGAGGCGGACGGAGCTCAAGGGGGCGGGTATGAGGTCCATCCCGCCATCCTGCCCCCGCCCGGCTCAATTGGCATAGACCACTTCGCGAAATGGTCCACTGTGCAAAACGGCCGGGGCCGGCGGGCTACTTGTCGTCGCCGCCCTTGCCGTCCTGGGGCTTGCCGATGCCGTCGTAGATCTCCTTGCACATCGGACAGACCGGGTACTTCTTCGGGTCGCGCCCGGGCACCCAGACCTTGCCGCAGAGCGCCACCACGGGGGATCCGGAGAGCGCGCTCTCCATGATCTTGTCCTTCTGGACGTAGTGCGCGAAGCGCTCGTGGTCGCCGTCCCCGTTGGACACCTGCGGGACGGGCTCGACCAGGGTGCCGGTGCCGAGGCCGCGCTCGGGCTCAAGAGTGCTCATGAGTGCCAAGTCTATGGGGGCCCCGGGAAAGCGGGCCAGTGTCGCGCCCGGGACGGTCGCACGTCAGTTCAACGTGGGGTCGTCCGGGTACGTCGCGAGCAGTGCCAGCGGGCCGCGCTGGCGGCGCAGCACCGCACGCCAGAGCCGCTCCGGCTCGGGGCTGGAGATGTCGCCCGGTTCGCAGTCCACCAGGTACCAGGCGCCGGATTCGACCTCCGCCTCCAGCTGCCCCGGCGACCAGCCCGCGTACCCGGCGAAGATCCGCAGCCCGCCCAGCTCCCCGGCCAGCACCTCGGGCGGCGCCTCCAGGTCCACCAGGCCGATCGCGCCGTGCACCCGCCGCCAGCCGAGCGGTTCGACGGTGCCCGGCTCCCCCGGTGCCACCGCCAGGCCGAGCGCCGAGTCCAGGGCGACCGGTCCGCCCTGGAACACCACGGCCGGCGGACCGACCAGGCCGCCCCAGCCGTCCAGCACACTGCCGACCTTGACCGGCGTCGGTCTGTTCAGGACGACGCCGAGCGCCCCCTCGGCGTCGTGGTCGAGGAGGAGCACCACCGCCCGCGCGAAGTTCGGGTCGGTGAGCACGGGGGTCGCGACGAGCAAACGGCCGGTGTGGGACCGGCCTCCGTGCGAATGGGCCGCCGTCATGCCTCACATGATCCCGCAGAACCCCCGGGGGCGGACACCGCAACACGGAGACCGTCCGCACGGCCGCCGCCGCGCCGCGCGAACACCCGTACGGACGCACCGGCGGGCGCGACACCACCCCGAGAGAGCACCATCACGGGAGAGGCTCACGGGAACCACCGATACGCCCACTACCATCTACTGATGGTGGACGCCCTTATACGGTGCCGACTCGGTCACGCCGGGGGCCCGAACGCGCCCGTACGACCGGTCCACCGCCGGCTCCCGACCGGAGCCCCACCCACTCCTCTGGCACCCCGGATTGCGAGAACGATGACCGACGACGTCCTGCTGGTTCACGGCGGAAACCCGCTCGAAGGCGAGATCCGCGTCCGTGGTGCGAAGAACCTGGTCCCCAAGGCCATGGTCGCCGCCCTGCTCGGGCAGGGACCCAGCAGACTGCGCAACGTCCCGGACATCCGCGACGTCAAGGTGGTCCGCGGCCTGCTCCAGCTGCACGGCGTGACGGTGCGCACCGGTGACGAGGAGGGCGAGCTGATCCTCGACCCCTCCCACGTGGAGAGCGCCAACGTCGCCGACATCGACGCGCACGCCGGGTCCTCGCGGATCCCGATCCTGTTCTGCGGCCCGCTGCTGCACCGCCTCGGCCACGCCTTCATCCCGGGCCTCGGCGGCTGCGACATCGGCGGCCGCCCGGTCGACTTCCACTTCGAGGTGCTCCGCCAGTTCGGCGCCACCATCGAGAAGCACCCGCAGGGCACCTACCTGGTCGCCCCGCAGCGGCTTCGCGGCACCAAGATCGAGCTGCCCTACCCGTCGGTCGGCGCCACCGAGCAGGTCCTGCTCACCGCCGTCCTCTGCGAGGGCGTCACCGAGCTGCGCAACGCGGCCGTCGAGCCGGAGATCGTCGACCTGATCTGCATCCTGCAGAAGATGGGCGCGATCATCACCATGGGCACCGACCGGACCATCCTGATCACCGGTGTCGACGAGCTCTCCGGCTACAACCACCGCGCGCTGCCGGACCGCCTGGAGTCCGCCTCCTGGGCCTGCGCGGCACTGGCCACCAAGGGCGACATCTACGTCCGCGGCGCCCGCCAGCTGGAGATGATGACCTTCCTCAACACCTTCCGGAAGGTCGGCGGCGCCTTCGAGGTGGACGACGAGGGCATCCGGTTCTGGCACCCGGGCGGCGAGCTCAAGGCGATCGCCCTGGAGACCGACGTGCACCCGGGCTTCCAGACCGACTGGCAGCAGCCGCTGGTGGTCGCGCTGACCCAGGCCACCGGCCTGTCCATCGTGCACGAGACGGTGTACGAGTCGCGGCTCGGCTTCACCGGCGCGCTGAACCAGATGGGCGCCCACATCCAGCTCTACCGCGAGTGCCTGGGCGCCACCCCGTGCCGCTTCGGCGCCCGCAACTTCCTGCACTCCGCGGTCGTCTCCGGCCCGTCCAAGCTGATCGGCTCCGAGCTGGTCATCCCGGACCTGCGCGGCGGCTTCTCGTACCTGATCGCGGCGCTGGCGGCCGAGGGCACCTCGACCGTGCACGGCATCGACCTGATCAACCGCGGCTATGAGAACTTCATGGAGAAGCTGCGCGACCTCGGCGCCCACGTCGAGCTGCCCAGCGAGCAGCTGGTCACCGCCTGACCGGCGGCCCCACCGACGCCGAGAGGCCGGGCTCCCCGAAGGGAACCCGGCCTCTCGGCGTTCAAGGGGTTGCTCAGGCGCCCTTGGCGGCTTCCTTGAGCTTGGAGCCCGCGCTCACCTTGGCGCTGTAGCCGGCCGCGATCTGGATCGGCTCGCCGGTCTGCGGGTTGCGGGCGGTGCGGGCAGCGCGGTGGGTGCGCTCGAAGGTCAGGAAACCGGGGATGGTGACCTTCTCGTCGCCCTTGGCGACGACCTCGCCGACGATCTCGGCGAAGGCGGCCAGAACGGCGTCGGCGTCCTTGCGGGTCACCTCGGCGCGCTCGGACAGCGCGGCCACCAGCTCACTGCGGTTCATGTGTACTCCTGTGGTCTGTTCGCTTGCGGTGTGCGGGGGCCCATCGGTGCTCCCTCCGGGGGGCACCCGGATAGGCCGCAGGTCCGCACACTGTGCTCATTCAGGCAATGCGTGGTCGCAGGCCGGGTTCGTACCCCGTGCCGCGGCGCCGGTGCCGTCGAAGGCCCGCCTGCCTGCCCGGATACGAATCCTGCCCCGTCCGGCCCCGAGAAAGCCAATCGGGCCCCGGCCGAGCCACCCGAACAACGCCCGCCCGCCGGAGGTGTGATGCTCCGTCGGCTCCGGCGGACCGGGCGCGGGCGGCGGTCGGGACGACACGCCGGAAGACCAGGGGGACGTTCCGTACTTGTCGGACACGCCTGCCCCGTGCAGGGCTACCGTACGCCCTAGGCACGACAAGCCCAAACACGCCCCTCGCCCTTGTGTCGCAAGGGTTCGGGGCGGGCTTGGGTGGGTAAGCGCGCTATTCGGTCATTTGACCGATCCGCGACACGCGCCGCGGGGCCGCCGTCAGAGCTTGACGGAGGGGAAGGAGGAGGTGTCGAGGGTGCCGACGATGCCCGGGGTCGGACGGGACGGTTCGCGCTCCTCCTGCACGCCGGCCAGCGCGGCGTCACGGACGGCGGCGGCCACCGTCTTCGCGACGTCCTTGTGGAAGACGCTCGGGATGATGTAGTTGGCGTTCAGCTCGTCGTCGGCGACGGTGGTGGCCAGCGCCCGGGCGGCGGCGATCATCATCTCGGTGTTGACCGTCCGGCTCTGGGCGTCCAGCAGGCCGCGGAAGACGCCCGGGAAGACCAGCACGTTGTTGATCTGGTTCGGGAAGTCGCTGCGGCCGGTGGCGACCACGGCGGCGGTCTGCCGGGCGATCGCCGGGTCGACCTCCGGGTCCGGGTTGGCCAGTGCGAAGACGATCGCGTCCGGCGCCATGGTGGCCAGGTCGTCGCCGTCCAGCACGTTCGGGGCCGAGACGCCGATGAAGACGTCGGCGCCCGCCACGGCCTCCTTGAGGCTGCCGGTGCGGCCCGAGCGGTTGGTGTGCTCGGCGATCCAGCGCAGCGAGTCGTTGAGGTCCTCACGGCCCTGGTGGACCACGCCCCGCACGTCCGCGACGGTGGCGTGCTCGACGCCGGCCGCCAGCAGCAGCTTGAGGATCGCGGTACCGGCGGCACCGGCGCCCGACATCACCACGCGGATCTCGGAGATGTCCTTGCCGACCACCTTGAGCGCGTTGGTGAGCGCGGCCAGCACCACGATCGCGGTGCCGTGCTGGTCGTCGTGGAAGACCGGGATGTCCAGGGCCTCGCGCAGCCGGGCCTCGATCTCGAAGCAGCGCGGCGCGGAGATGTCCTCCAGGTTGATGCCGGCGAAGCCGGGGGCGATCGCCTTGACGATGGCCACGATCTCGTCGGTGTCCTGGGTGTCCAGGCAGATCGGCCAGGCGTCGATGCCGGCGAAGCGCTTGAACAGGGCCGCCTTGCCCTCCATCACCGGCAGCGCGGCGGCCGGGCCGATGTTGCCCAGGCCCAGCACCGCCGAACCGTCGGTGACCACGGCGACGCTGTTGCGCTTGATGGTGAGGCGGCGGGCGTCCTCGGGGTTCTCGGCGATCGCCATGCAGACCCGGGCGACACCCGGGGTGTAGATCATGCTGAGGTCGTCACGGTTGCGGATCGGCAGCTTCGAGGACATCTCGATCTTGCCGCCGAGGTGCATCAGGAAGGTACGGTCGGAGACCTTGCCGATCGACACGCCGTCGATCGTGCGCAGCTTCTCGACGATCTCCTCGCCGTGGGCGACCGAGGACGCGGCCACGGTCACGTCGATCCGCAGCGCCTCCAGGCCGGAGGCGGTGACGTCCAGGCCGGTGACCGAACCGCCGGAGGACTCGACGGCCGTGGTGATCGCACTGACGGCATTGCCCCTGGCCGGGACCTCCAGCCGCACCGTGATCGAGTTGGAGACACTGGGCACCGTCGCCATCGACGTTCCTTCTTCCGTCCTCAGTTGCTTCAACAGATTGTTGAAGGCTTCGCCTGCGCATGCTAGACCTCGATCGTCGCACCTACCAGGCTGTAGCCAGAAATAACGTTCATTGAGTGTGCGAAGTCGACAACTTCTTGCCTCAGCGGGCCGATGCGTTACATTGGACGGGACACCGGCTCGATCCAAGCCCCCGGGCCCAACCTTCGTCCCTTCGAGGGACCACTTGCCGCGAGGCGAGCATGGCGGGTCGGTGTCATTAACGTCTGAAGGCCCCTCACCGTCGGTGAGGGGCCTTCTTCGTGCCCGGTGAGGGGCCTTCTTCGTGCCGCCCGCCCTGACGGGCGGTCAGCAGGTCAGCCGTCCAGCAGGGCCGGCACGCCGTCCGCGTCCGGCAGGTCGTCCGGACCGGAGAGCACGGTCAGCCGCTGGGTCGCCCGGGTCAGCGCCACGTAGAGCACCCGCAGGCCCGCCTCCGACTCGCCGGCGATCCCGGTCGGGTCGGCCACCACGGTCGCGTCGTACTCCAGGCCCTTGGCCTCCAGGCTGCCCAGCGCCACCGCCCGCTCGCCCAGGCCGTCGATCCACCCGGCCGCCTCGGCCCGGCGATCCATCGGCACGACGACCGCCACGGTGCCGTCCACCTCCCCCAGCAGCCGCTCCAGCTCCGCCCGGGCCGCCGCGCCGAAGGCCTCCGGCGACGGGTCCGTGACGGCCGCGAAGCGCGGCTCCACGCCGACCCTGCGCACCGCGCTCGGCGACGGCGTGCCCGGCGCGGCCAGCGCCAGCACCTTGGCCGCCACCTCGGCGATCTCGGCCGGGTTCCGGTAGTTCACGGTCAGCGTGTAGCGACGGCGCGGCTTGCCGGACAGCACCTCGTCCAGCGCCGCCTGCGCCTCGCCGGGGAACGGCCAGGAGGACTGCGCCGGGTCGCCGACGATCGTCCAGGTGGCCATCCGGGCGCGGCGGCCGATCATCCGCCACTGCATCGGGGTCAGGTCCTGCGCCTCGTCCACGATGATGTGCGCGTACTCGGTGCGCTCCACCGGCACCCTCTCGCGCTGCCTGGAGTTGCGGTCCGCGAACGTGGTGACCTCGTCCAGGCCGCTCAGCAGGTCCACCGCGTCCACCTCGCGGACCTTCGGGCGGACCGGCTCGCCGAGCAGCACCTGGAGCTCGTCCACCAGCGCCACGTCGTGCGCCGACAGCTCGCCCTCGCCGCGCTCGGACAGGTGCCGCCACGAGCCGGCCAGCAGCCGGGCCTCCTCCGGGGTCACGGCGCGGCGGGCGATCCGGTTGGTGTGCCGGGTCTGCTTCAGCGTGCCGAGCACCCGGCGCGGGGTCACCGCGGGCCACCAGGCGTCCAGGAAGTCCAGGAACGCCGCCTCGTCCGAGACGTAGTCGTCGAAGGCCTCCTTCTCCTCCTGGCGCTGCTCACGGGCGTAGTGGTCGGACGGCTTCGGCAGGTGCCGGGTCGCCTCCTGCCAGAGCGCGTCCAGCAGCAGCCGGCGGGCGCGCGGGCGGAGCAGGTTCAGCGGGGTGCCGCCGGAGCCCACCACGTTGCCACGCACGGCCTTGAGCCGGCCGGCGTCCAGCCGCAGCACCTCGCCGCGGGCGACCACCTTCAGCTCCTGCGGCGCGCCGAGCTCCAGCGCCGCCCTGGCGGCCCGGCGCAGCAGCTGCACCATCCGGGCCGAGCCCTTGACCCGGGCGGCCTCCGGGGTGTCGTAGACGCCCGCCTCGATGCCGTCGACCAGGGAGCCGACCGCGCGGATGGCGACCTGCCCCTCCTCGCCGAGCGAGGGCAGCACGCCCTCGGTGTAGGAGACCAGCAGCGGGGTCGGGGAGACCACCAGGATGCCCCCGGCGTAGCGGCGGCGGTCCTGGTAGAGCAGGAAGGCGGCGCGGTGAAGGGCGACGGCCGTCTTGCCGGTCCCGGGGCCGCCGGTGACCAGGGTGGCCCCGGCCGCGGCGGCGCGGATCACCTCGTCCTGCTCCTTCTGGATGGACGAGACGATGTCGCGCATCGAGTGGCTGCGGGCGCGGCCGAGGGAGGCCATCAGCGCACCGTCGCCGACCACCGCCAGCTCGCGGCCGTCCAGGGTGGGGGTGAGGTCGGGGCGGAGCAGGTCGTCCTCGACGCCGACCACCTTGCGGCCCTTGGAGCGGATCACCCGGCGGCGGATGACCCGGCCGGGCTCCAGCGGGGTGGACCGGTAGAACGGCGCGGCGGCCGGCGCCCGCCAGTCGATCACCAGCGGGCCGTACTCGGCGTCCAGCACACCGAGCCGGCCGATGTGGAGGGTCTCGGCGACGGCGGGGTCGGCCGGGTCGAGCGGGGTGTTCGAGGGGATGCCGTGCTCCTCCGGCGCGTCGGCCTGCTGGAGGTCGATCCGGCCGAAGAGGAAGTCCTCGAACTCGTTGTTGAGCCGCTGGAGGTGGGCGCCCGCCCGGTAGACCTGGGCGTCGCGCTCGGCGAGCGCGCCGGGGGTGCCGACCTGGACGCGCTTGGCGGCGTCCTCCAGGATGTACTCGGCCTCGGCGAGCTTCTCCTCCAGGCGGTGGTAGACCGTGTCCAGGTGGTGCTGCTCCCCGGCGATCTCGCGCTCGCGGACGGTCTCGGAGTCGGTGGCGGCGGTGGTGTCCGTATTGCTCTGCATGGCCTCGGTGGTAGCGGCGGGAGTCCGGCTCTGGGAAACGAGCGGACGGAAGATCCTACGCCCCGCCGCTCCGTTGCGCCGCACCGGGAGGGGAAATCGCGAAGGCCGCCCTCCGCTGAGCGGTGGGCGGCCTTCGCTGTGCAACATGGGGTTGTGGAGATGCCGGGAATCGAACCCGGGTCCAGTGGAGTGGATTCAGGACTTCTCCGAGCGCAGTCCGCTGTGAGTTTCTCGGCCCTGGCAGTCACGCGGACAAGCCGCCAACAGGCCCAGCTGCTGTTTGATTTCCCATCCGCCCTCGCAGCCCGGGCGGACGGTTGAGTTCCCTAGATTATGCCAGGGTCCGGGTCGGGAACTCCCCGGTCTGACACCCAAGCACTCTTAGCTGTTATTAGGCAGCGAGAGCGAACTGCTGGGAATCGCGCTTAGAGTTGGCGATTATTTTTTTGCGACAGATGGTTAACGAGATCATTGCCGCGTTCCTCGGCTCGCTTCTCCTGTTTCGACGTCCCCTGTCGAAACCGATCATCCCCATGTTTTTTTGAGAAACAGCTCGGACGTTGCCGTCCGTGTTGCTGGCGCCATAGTACGCGAGGCGACCAGCGAGGGTCCAGCGGATTAACGCCGGCGTCGCCGGGTGTCAGCTCTGACGCCGGCGCGCCGCCGCCACCGCACGGGCCGTCTCGCGGGTGTCCTGCTTCTCCCGCAGCGTCTGGCGCTTGTCGTACAGCTTCTTGCCGACGGCGAGCGCGAGTTCGAGCTTCACCCGGCCGTCCTTGAAGTACAGCGAGAGCGGGATCAGGGTGTGGCCGGCGTCCCGGACCTTGGCCTCGATCTTGTGGATCTCGATCCGGTGCAGCAGCAGCTTGCGCTTGCGCCGCGCGGCGTGGTTGGTCCACGTCCCCTGGGTGTACTCGGGGATGAAGACGTTGTCGATCCACGCCTCGTGGTTCTGGATGTAGGCGTACCCGTCGACCAGGTTGGCCCGCCCTTCGCGCAGTGACTTGACCTCGGTGCCGGTGAGCACGAGACCGCACTCGTAGGTGTCGAGGATGGTGTACTCGTGTCGCGCCTTCTTGTTCTGCGCGATCAGCTTCTGTCCGGTTTCCTTTGCCATAGCGCGGCCATTCTCGCACCTCGGCCCGGTGCGGAGCAGCCCCTTTACCCGCGCGTCAGGCCCTCGCGCGCGCACGCGCCGGGCCCGGGTGCGTCAGGTCCGCGTCCCCAGGCCCGCCAGGACCCGCAGGGCCAGCTCGCCGGCGTCCTCGGAGCCGGACGCGGGCACGTCGGGGGTCAGGCCGGTGCCCTCCGGGGAGCGGCCCGCCGGGGTGTAGTAGCGGCCGACGGTCAGCTCCAGCACCGCGCCGTCGGCGAGCCGGCTGGGCTGCTGGACGGTGCCCTTGCCGAAGGTCCGGCCGCCCACCACGACGGCCCGGCTGCGGTCCTGGAGCGCGCCGGTGAGCAGTTCGGCGGCGCTCATGGTGCCGCCGTCCACCAGCACCACCAGCGGCGAGCGCTGGTCGCCGCCGGGCGGGGCGGTCAGCTCGCGGGTCCCGCCGCGCTCCTGGTACGAGCCGACCGGGCCGCCGTCCAGGAAGACCCCGGCGGTACCGGCGGCCTCGTCGACCAGCCCGCCGGAGTTGCCGCGCAGGTCCAGCACCACCCCGGTGTGCGGGCCGCGCACGGCGGCGCGCACCTGCTCGGCCACGCCGCTGGTGAAGGCCCGCACGGTGATCCGCAGGACCCCCTTGTCCAGGTGCTCGACCGCGACCTGCTGGCTGTCCAGCAGGGCACGGCGCAGCTGGACCTCGCGGATGCCGCCGTCCCCGCGCTGGACGGCGAGGGTGACCTCGGAGCCGATCCGCCGTTCCCCCTCGCGCCCGCGCAGCCGGGCGACGACCTCGGTCACGGGCAGGTGGTCGGCCTGGTCAGGACCGACCCGCAACAGCCGGTCGCCGGCGGCGATCCCGGCCTCCGCGGCCGGCCCGGCGGGCTGCACCTGCGAGACCTCGGTGACGCCGTCCTGCCCGCGGCCGACCGAGAGGCCCACGCCCAGGTAGCGGCCGTCCAGACCCTGGCTGAACTCGGCGTACTCCTGGGCGCTGTAGTAGGCGCCCCAGCGGTCGCCGTTGGCACCGATCAGGTGCTCGGCCTGCTGCTCGGAGAGCGCCGCCCCGGCCGGGTCCTGGCCGGCCGCGACGCCGGCCGCGACGGCCGGGGCCGCGTCCGCGGACGGGCGGTGCGGTGGCGCGCTCGGGTCGCCCCAGGCGCCGGTCGCGGCGCCGGCCAGCAGCACGGCGCCGAACACCAGGCTGAGGGTGGCCGCCTGGCGTGCCCTGCGCGGAGTTTGCAGCATGGCATCGGAGTGTAGGCGCAGCACGTGACGCGGCGGGCCGGAACGGCTGACGGCGGAACGCCGACGGCCCCGGACGGCGCAGTGCCGTCCGGGGCCGCGGGGGCGCCGGAGCCGGTCCGGGGCCGGAGCTCCGGGGTGGTGCTAGACCTTCAGGTACTTCCTGAGGGTGAAGAACGCCGCGATGCCGGCCATGCCCATACCGACCACCACCAGCAGCGGTATCACCGCCAGCACCGAGCTGAGCCCGATGAAGTGGATGAACTGGACCCGGTCGGCCAGCCAGCCCTGGACGAAGAAGTGCCCGCCGAGGAGGAGTCCGGACGCCATCACCGCGCCGAGCAGCGCGGCGAACGCGGCCTCGGCGATGAACGGCATCTGGACGTAGAAGTTCGAGGCACCGACCAGGCGCATGATGCCGGTCTCGCGCCGCCTGCTGTACGCCGACACCCGGACGGTGTTGACGATCAGCAGCAGGGCGACGAACAGCATCAGCACCATGATCACGAACGCCGCGGTCTGGAGGCCGTTCAGCAGGCCGAACAGGTTCTCCAGGATCTTCCGCTGGTCCTCGACCGACTTGACGCCGGGCTTGCCGGCGAAGGCGCTCTGGATGACGTCGTACTTGGTCGGGTCCTTGAGCTTCACCCGCCAGGACTGCGGGATGGCGTCCGGGCCGAGGACGGAGATGAGCGGGTTGTCCGGGTTCATCTCCTTCCAGTGCTTGTACGCCTCGGTGGAGTTCTCGAAGGTCGAGGACTGGACCACCGAGTCCATCTTGTCCAGCTGGGACTTGATGTCGGCGATCTGCGGGTCGGTGGCCGCGCCGTTCTGGCACTGCGGCGAGTTGCGGGCGTCCGACTTCGTGCAGAAGTAGATGCTCACCTCGACCTTGTCGTACCAGTACCCCTTCATGGAGTTGACCTGGTCACGGACCAGGAGCGAGGCACCGGCGAGGGCGAGGGAGAGCGCGACGCTGACGACGACCGCGATGGTCATCGTCAGGTTGCGGCGGAGACCCACACCGATCTCCGACAGGACGAACTGGGCGCGCATGCGTGTAACAACTCCAGGGTCGGTACTGGTCGGGCGGAACGGGCCGGCGGCCCACGGGTCAGCGCCGGAGGATCAGTGCTGGTACCCGTAGACGCCGCGGGCCTGGTCGCGGACCAGCAGCCCCTTGTCGAGCTCGATGACGCGCTTGCGCATCTGGTCGACGATGGCCTGGTCGTGAGTGGCCATCAGCACCGTCGTGCCGGTGCGGTTGATCCGGTCGAGCAGCTTCATGATGCCGACCGAGTTCTGCGGGTCGAGGTTGCCGGTGGGCTCGTCCGCGATCAGCAGCATCGGGCGGTTCACGAACGCCCGGGCGATCGCGACGCGCTGCTGCTCACCACCGGACAGCTCGCCCGGCATGCGGTCCTCCTTGCCGCCGAGGCCGACCAGGTCCAGCACCTCGGGCACCACCTTGTTGATGGCACTCTTGGGCTTGCCGATCACCTCGAGGGCGAAGGCGACGTTCTGCGCGACCGTCTTGTTGGGGAGCAGGCGGAAGTCCTGGAAGACGGTGCCCAGCTGGCGGCGCATGTGCGGCACCTTCCAGTTGGACAGCTTGCCCAGGTCCTTGCCCAGCACGTGCACCTCGCCGGTGCTGGGGCGCTCCTCGCGCAGGCACAGGCGCAGGAAGGTGGACTTGCCCGAGCCGGACGAGCCGACCAGGAAGACGAACTCACCCTTCTCGATCTCCAGCGAGACGTTGTCCAGGGCGGGACGGTTCTGCTTGGGATAGGTCTTGGAGACGTTGTCGAATCTGATCACGGCTGCATCACGGAGGCCATCCTAGGCGGCGCCTGTCCTCGGTCGGTCCACCCCGGGCGCCCGGCCCGGGGGCGGGCGGAAGGAGGGGGAAGGGCCCCTCCCGGCTTGGGACCATACGCGAAGCCGCGTCCGACTCGCAGGGGCGGCCCGTGACAGAAGCTGGAACTTGGGGGAGAATGTCCGGTTATGCCCAGAAAATTGGGAGGCATCTCACAGCCCGGGGGCCGGAACGGCCAGAACCTGGCAGAGTGGAGGTGGCGGCCGGGGTTGGCCGCTCCCCCGCACAGGGCAAGAAAAGGAACCAAAGCCCCGTCCGGTGCGTTGGCTGAGGCAGCGAGGAGGAGATCGCATGACCTGCGACCATCTGGTGTGCGCCAACTGCAACGGCCGCGTGAGCGATGGCCGGTGCCCGGTGTGCCGCGCCAACCGTGCCCGGCTGCAGGAGCAGCAGGGCCCGTTCGGTGTGCTCTCCCCCGCGATGCTGCTTGCCCTTTTGGCCGGCCTGCTCGCGGTGGCGCTGATCGCCCGGCAGGCACTGGCCTGACCCCGGAAGACGTACGCGAAGGCCCCGACGGATCACCGTCGGGGCCTTCGTCGTGTCACGGCAGGCGGGTCGTGACCCGCCTGCCGTGACCACTACTGCGCGGCGGTCTCGCGCTGCTTGCGCCACCGGATGCCGGCCTCGATGAAGCCGTCGATGTCGCCGTCCAGCACGCCCTGCGGGTTGCCGACCTCGTACTCGGTACGGACGTCCTTGACCATCTGGTACGGGTGCAGCACGTAGGAGCGCATCTGGTTGCCCCAGGAGCTGCCGCTGTCCTTGAGCGCGTCCATCGCCGCGCGCTCCTCCTGGCGGCGCCGCTCCAGCAGCTTGGCCTGGAGGACGTTCATCGCCGAGGCCTTGTTCTGGATCTGCGAGCGCTCGTTCTGGCAGGAGACCACCACGCCGGTCGGGATGTGCGTGATGCGCACCGCCGAGTCGGTGGTGTTGACGCCCTGGCCGCCGGGGCCGGAGGCGCGGTAGACGTCGATGCGCAGCTCCGACTCGTCGATGTCGACGTGGTCGGACTGCTCGACGACCGGGAGCACCTCGACACCGGCGAACGAGGTCTGCCGGCGGCCCTGGTTGTCGAAGGGCGAGATGCGGACCAGGCGGTGGGTGCCCTGCTCGACCGAGAGGGTGCCGTAGGCGTACGGGGCCTTGACGGTGAAGGTCGCGGACTTGATGCCGGCCTCCTCCGCGTACGAGGTGTCGTACACCTCGGTCGGGTACCCGTGCCGCTCGGCCCAGCGCAGGTACATGCGCATCAGCTGCTCGGCGAAGTCGGCGGCGTCCACGCCACCGGCCTCGGCCCGGATGTTGATCAGCGCCTCGCGGGCGTCGTACTCGCCGGAGAGGAGCGTGCGGACCTCCAGCTCCTCGACCGCCTTCATGACGGAGGCCAGCTCGTTCTCGGCCTCCACCCGGGTGTCCGCGTCGTCCTCGGCCTCGGCCAGTTCGAACAGGACGCCGAGGTCGTCGATGCGGCTGCGCAGGTTCTCGACCCGGCGCAGTTCACCCTGGAGGAAGGAGAGCCGGCTGGTCACCTTCTGCGCGTTCGCGAGGTCGTCCCACAGGTCGGGGGCGGCTGCCTCCTCCTCCAGACGCGCGATGTCGGCCCGGATCTTGTCCAGGTCGAGGACGGCCTCGATCGACCCCATGGTCGTTTCGAGGTTCTTGAGCTCTTCGGAAGGATCGACGGCTGCCACGCACCCAGGGTAATGCCCCCGGGGGGGCTCCTGGCGACACCGGGTGCATCCGGTGCTTCGACCGGGCGCCCGCGATCCCCTACGGGGCCCGCTGCGGTGCGGAGTGCACCACCGGACGGGGCGGCTTCCCGGTGTCCGGCGCGGTGGCGGCGAAGGCGGTCCAGGCGGCGGCCGCACCGGCCAGCAGCAGGACCGTGGCCAGCAGGACGGCCAGCATCCGGCGGCGGCGCAGCAGCGCCTGGCGGTCCCGCCGGTGGGCCGCGGGGACGGTGCGCTGGGCCCGGGACTCGGCCGCGTAGGAGGCCAGCTCCTGGGCCGAGGGGCGGCGCAGGCTGGTGTGCGTGTCGCGGGTGGAGTCCGGTGCGGCGCCGGGCACCAGCGGGACGGCCGGGCCGCGGCGCCGCTTGTGGGTGCCGGGGCCGGCGTCCACCTCGGCGTACACGGCCTCGCCGGGGGTCAGCAGCTCCTCGGCCGGGGCCCGGCCCTGCTGCGGGACGGCCAGCACCGGGAGCCCGGCCAGGGCGGGCAGCTGCTCGCGCAGCCGCGCGGCCAGCTCGGCGGCGCGCAGCCGGGAGGCCGGGGCCTTGGCCAGGCACTCGGAGATGATCCGCCAGAGGCCGTCCGGCAGGCCGGGGACCGGCGGCACCTGCTCGGTGACGTGGCGGCGCAGCACCGCGCCGGTGTGCCCGCCGCCGAAGGGGGTGGAGCCGGCCAGCAGCTCGTAGAGGACGGTGGCGAGGGCGTAGATGTCGACCGCGGCGCGCGGCTCCAGGCCCTCGATGATCTCCGGGGCGAGGTAGTCGGGGGTGCCGATGATCCGGGTCGCGCGGGTCCGGCGGGGGGCGTCGACCAGGCGGGCCACGCCGAAGTCGGTCAGCTTGGCGCGCGGGGCGCCACCGGGTCCGGGGGCGGCGGCGAGGTCGAGCAGGACGTTCTCGGGCTTGACGTCGCGGTGCACGATCCCGGCGGCGTGCGCGGCGGCCAGGCCGTCGGCGACGTCCGCGATGACCGAGACGGCGGTCTGCGGCGCGAGGGCGCCGTCGCGCTCCAGGCGGGAGCGCAGGTCGGTGCCCTGGACCAGTTCCATCACCAGGGCGAGGTCGCTGCCGTCGACGACCATGTCGCGCACGCCGACCACCCGGGGGTGGTCGAGGCTGGTCAGCGCGGCGCGTTCCTGGACGAAGCGGCCGACCAGCACCTGGTCGGCGGCGAGGTCCTCGCGCAGCAGCTTGACCGCCACCGGGCCGTCCGGCCCCTCGCCGAGCCAGACCGTCCCGGCCGAGCCCCGGCCGATCACCTGGTGGACGGTGTAGCGGCTGCCGATCTTGCGTGCCAATGCTGCTCCGTGGGCGGCGGGAGCGCGCCGGGAGGGTCCGGAGCGCTCGGTGGGGCGGGACAACAGCGACCAACCTACGCGCCCGGACCCCCTCCGCGGGCCGCCTGAGGGGGTCCGGCGGGCACTGACGGGCGATAAATATCGGAAATTGTCGACAAAGCGTCAATGTTGCTGCCTGGGCCCGGCGTCCGGAGTGCGCAACGGGCCCCGCGCGCCACTACTTCGACCCGAGGACGCTGCTCACCCAGTCGCTCGCGCTGTTGAACCAGCCCTGGACGTTGTCCCAGTACTGCGGCAGCGGCGTGAAGTTCCACAGCGCCACCGCGGCCACGGCCAGCACCAGCAGGACCATCAGGCAGCCCTTCAGGCAGCCGAGGCCCGGGATGTACATCCGGTTGCGGCTGCGCGGGCGCCGCTCGCGGGGCGCCGCCTCCCGTCGGGCCGGCTGCGGCGGCGCCTCCCGGCGCTGCGGGGGTTCGCGGTGCTGCGGCGCGGGCGGCTCGGCCCGGCGCGGCGCGGGCTGCGGCGGCGCGGCCTGGTAGCCCTGCGGCGGTCCGGCCGGGGGCTGCTGGGGGCCCGGCCGGCCGTACGGCTGCGGGGCCTGGTAACCCTGCGGCGGCCGGCCGCCCTGCGGGGGCTGGTTGTAGCCGCCGGGCGGCTGCGGGCGGCCGCCCTGCCCGGCCTGGAAGGGCGGCGGGGCCACCGGCGGGCGCTGGGCGTACCCGGGCGGCGGGGCCTGCCGGTACCCGCCCGGGGGCGCCTGCTGCGGCTGGTAGCCCTGCGGGCCCGGCGGACGGCCGCCCGCCTGGCCCCCCTGACCGGCCTGGAAGGGCGGCGGGGCGACCGGCGGGGCCTCGAAGTCCTCCGGGTCGAAGTAGCCGATCTCGGTCTGCTGGTTGCGGTCGCGGGCGGCCCGCAGCTGGGTCTGCCACGGGTGCGGCGCCTCCGGCTGCGGCGGCCCGGCCGGGGCCGGCGGCACGGCGGTGGGCGGCATCACCTGGGTGCGGTCCGCCGCGCCGTACGGGGCGGGCGGCGGCTGGGTGCCCATCACCGCGGTCGCGGCGGCCGGGTCGTACTGCTGGCCGGGCTGGACCGCCGGGCCGGACGGGAGCACCTGGGTGCGGTCCTCGGCGGGCGCACCGCCGGGGACGGCGGACGGCACCGCGGCCGGCTGCGGGTCCGGCAGCAGCAGCGCGCCCACCGCGAGCGCCGCGTCCACCGCGGCCGGCGAGGCGTGCACGCCGACCCCGGCGGCGACCACGCGCAGCGCGCGGGCCAGCGAGACGGCGCTCGGGCGCTGCGCCGGGTCCTTGCGCAGGCAGCGCTCGATCACCGTCCAGAGCGGGTCGGGCATGGTGGACGGGCGCTGCGGCTCCTGCGCCAGGTGCGCCTGGAGGACCGCCAGCGGACCGTCGCCCTGGAACGGCTGCCGGCCGGTGACCAGCTCGTACAGCATGATCCCGGCGCCGTACACGTCCACCGCGGAGGTCTGCGGGCGCCCCTCGGCGGACTCCGGCGCGACGTAGGCCGGGGTGCCGACGAACTCGTGGGTGCGGGTGATGCCCGGGGAGTCGGCGAGCCGGGCGATGCCGAAGTCGGTCAGCAGCGGGTGCATCTGCTCGGTGCCGTCCACCACGGTGGTGGCGAGCAGCACGTTGGCCGGCTTGAGGTCGCGGTGGACGACGCCGTCGGCGTGGCTGGCCGCCAGCGCGTCGGCGACCTGCGCCATCAGCAGCGCCCCGGCGATCGGGCTGAACGGGCCGTTGCCGCGCAGGTAGCGGGCCAGGTCGGGGCCCTCGACGAGGTCCATCACCAGGGCCAGCAGCTCGCCCTCGACGACCAGGTCGCGGACCTTGACGATGTTGGGGTGGGTCAGCCGCAGCAGCAGCGAGCGCTCGCGCAGGAAGCGCATGACCACGTCCGGGTCGGCCGCCAGCTCCTCGCGCAGCACCTTGATCGCGACCGGCTGCCCGGGCTCGCTGCCGGGCACCGCGACGTCCGCGCGCACCCGTCCGCGCCAGACGGTGCCGGTGGCCCCCCGTCCGAGGGTCTCCTCAAGCAGATACTTGCTGCCGACTGGCCGCACCTGTCGCACTCCTCGCCGTGCCGCCCGCGCGGGGCGCTCCTCCGCCGGTGCGGTGAGCCTGCCGGGCCCGTGTTCCGGCCACTCTAACGGTGTCCGTTCGCGATTTTGAGGCGACCGGCGAGGGGTTCGGCGCGGCTCCGGGGGACATCCCCCGGGGAGGTTCCCGGAGGCCGCCGGCCGGGGCCGGGACGCCTCGGTTGACCTGACTCCCCGTCGCCCCCACCATGGCGATGATCGCAAGATCGTCAAATCCTGTACCGCGCGCGGACTGTCGGTGACGGATGGCAGGATGACACTCGCCACTCTTGTGGCCCAATGCCGTCGCGGCGGCCCGCAGGGCGTCAGGCGCCGGCGGGCAGGCAGCACGGCCCGGGCAACGAGCGTCGGTACCAGGCGTCACCACCAGCAGAAGGGACCGCGGGCGAGATGCAGATCCGGCTGACCGTCCTCCGACCGCGCAGCGGCCCGGCAGCCGCCGGATCCGCCATCCCCTACGTGGACGTGCTGGTCACCGCTCCCGTCGGCACCGCGCTCGGCTCCCTCGCGGGTGCCCTCGCGGGCGCCGTGGGCGTGCGCGGCCCACGGGCCGCCACCCACGTACACCTGTACGCCGGGGCGCACCGGGTGGACGAGCACACCCTGCTCGGCCACCCCCCGCTGCTCGACGGCGCCGTGCTCAGCCTCAACGAGCCCGACCCGACCGCCGACGACCCCGACGACGGCGCGGCCGCCGCCGAGCTGCGGGTGGTCGGCGGCCCCGACGCCGGCGGCGTCCACCGCCTGCACGGCCGGGAGATCCGGGTCGGCCGCTCCGGCGAGGCCGACGTCCCGCTCGACGACCCGGACGTCTCCCGGCTCCACCTCGCCCTCCACCTCGGCGAGGACGGCCAGGTCACCGTCCGCGACCTCGGCTCCACCAACGGCACCACCCTGGACGGCCGGATCGTCCCGCCCGGACCGGCCGAGGAGGCCGTCCCGCTCGACGGCGCCGGCCTGCTGCGGATCGGCGAGTCCACCCTCCAGGTCGCGGCCCCGGATCTCCGGGACGGCTCCGGGGCGCCCGCCCGCGCGGCGCTCCCCGACGGCCACGGCCACCTCCAGCTCGCCCCGCCCGCCCCGGCCCGGCCCGCGCCGCCCGTGGCCGAACCGCCCGCCGCCCCCGAGCCCGCGGCCGGCCGCACCCGCGGCCTGCTCTCGCTCCGGCTCGGCCGCGCCGCCGCCGAACCGCCCGGCCAGGAGAGCGCCGAGCGCCACCACGCAGCCGTCCGCACCCGGCAGGCCGCCGCCCAGCGCGAGCGCTGGCCCGACCTCGCCACCCTCCTGCTCAACGCCCTCGGCCCCGGCCCCCGGCTCTGGGAGCGCGGCCCCGGCCACCCCGACGCGCTCACCCTGCGCCTCGGCACCGCCGACCGCCCCGGCGGCCCCGGCACCTCCCCCGGCACCCTGCTGCCCGCCGTCCCGGTCACCCTCGACCTCCAGACCGCCGGGAGCCTCGGCCTCAGCGGCCCGCGCGAGCGCCTCGACGCGCTCACCCGCGCCGTCGTCGCCCAGCTCGCCGCCCTGCACCCGCCCACCGGCCTCAGCCTCGTCGTGGTCGACGCCGACCCGGCCCGGCCCGCGCAGGACCGCGCCGACACCTGGGCCTGGGCCCTCTGGCTGCCGCACCTGCGCCCCACCGACGGCCAGGACTGCCGGCTGCTGATCGGCCTGGACGACGACCAGGCCACCGCCCGCCTCACCGAGCTCACCGCCCGGCTCAGCGGCCCGAGCGGCCTCGGCGGCCACCCCGCCACCGTCGTCGTGGTCGACGGCCGCCCGGCCACCGAGGCCGCCCGGCACGCGCTCGACCTGCTGCTGCGCCAGGGCCCGGCCGTCGGCATCTTCCCGGTCTGCCTCGCCGAGCAGCCCGAACTGCTGCCCCGCGGCCTCGGCGCCACCGCCCTGATCACCGGCGAGGTCGGCACCCAGCTCTCCCTCGACCGGCCCGTCGCCCGCGGCCGCGAGACCCTGCACGAGGTCTCGCTGGACGCCGTCTCCGACGCCTGGGCCGAACGGCTGGCCCGCGTCCTCGCCCCGCTGCGCGAGGCCGTCCCGGCCGCCCGCGGCCCGCTGCCCGACGCACTGCGCCTGCTCGACCTGCTCCAGCTCGACACCGTCACCCCCGCCAAGCTCTCCGCCCGCTGGGCCGCGCACGCCGGCGGCATCGGCGCCGCCACCGCCCTGCTCGGCACCACCCGGGACGAGCTCTGCACCCTCGACCTGGCCGACCCCGAGCTCACCCTCCCCTCCCCCGACCCGGGCGGCCCGCACCTGCTCATCGGCGGCGGGCGCGGCTCCGGCAAGACGGAGCTGCTGCGCACCCTGGTCGCCTCGCTCGCCGTCTCCGAGCGGCCCGAACGGCTGGCCGTCACGATCATCGAGGGCCGGGCGGTGGAGGACGGCCTGGACGGCTGCACCGAGCTGCCGCACGTCACCGGCCACCTGAACGCCGCCACCGACCCGCGGGCCGCACTGCTCGCCGCGGAGTCCCTGGAGGACGAGCTCGCCCTTCGAGAGCGGCTCTTCGACGGGCTGGACTTCGCCTCCTGGCACGCGGCACGCATCCTCGACGGGGAGCGGGGCCCGGACGACGAGCAGGACGCGGACCGCCCGGCCGTCCCGGTGCCCGTCACCGTCGGCGCGGCCGGCACCACGACCGCCGCCCGGGTCGTCCAGCCGCGCAGCGGCGACTCCCCCCGGCCGGCCCCCGCCGCCGCGCCGGTGCCCGCCCGGCTGGTCGTCGTGGTGGACGACTACGACGCCCTGCTCGCCCCCACCTCCCCGGCCGGCCGCCCGCTCGCCCGGGCGCTGGCCGCCGTCGCCCGCCGCGGCGGCCCGCTCGGCGTGCACCTGGCCGTCACCACCGGCCGCCCGGAGGAGAGCGCAGGCACCGAGGTCGACGAGGCCGCGCTGCTCCGGATCGCCCTGCGCACCGACGACCCCGCCGACTCGGACCTGCTGATCCACCTCGGTGACGCCGCCGCGCTCGGCGAGGACACCCCCGGCCGCGGCTACCTGCGGCTGCCCGACGGGGGCGTCACCGCGTTCCAGGCCGCCCGGATCAGCGGCCGCATCCCGCGCACCGCGACCCTGCGGCCGACCGTCGTCGCCATAGACCCGCTCCAGCTCGGGGCCCCGCCGGCCCGCCGGCCGGTCCGCGAGCTGGGCAACGGGCCGACCGACCTGGCGCTGCTCGCCAGCGCGCTCCAGCGGGCCGCCGGGCGCTGACCCGTCGGCACGCCGGGTACCGGGGTCGGATACCGGGGGTCGGACACCGAAACGGCTGTGGGGCCCGCTTCCACCGGGCCCCACAGCCTTCCCACGGTTCGAACAGGATCAGGCGTTCTTCTGCTTCGGCTCCTCGCCGGGCTGGTCGGTGACCGCGCGGCCCAGTACCGCCGAGTGCCCGGCCACCGTGCCCGGCTTGCCCAGGTCGCTGCCCTCGCCGACGACGACCAGGCGCTCACCGAGGAACTCGTGGGTCTTCGGGTCGAAGATCCACTCACTCCGGACACCGCCGTCCACGTGCGCCACCGCCACGCCGTGCCGGCCCGACGCGTCCACCGAGTCGTCGACCACGCTGACCCCGGGGATCTTCGCCGCCGCCCGGTAGAGCGCGGCGCTGACCGCCGGCGGCGCCAGCTGCTCGCGCAGCAGGTCGCCGATGGTCGTGAAGGCCTCCTGGTCAGGGGTCCTGCCCTGGCCCTTGGTCTCCGCGTAGATCTTCTTCAGCAGCGCGTCCGGGTCGGTCGGCAGCGTGGTCAGGTACTCGTACGTCGGCCCGTTCAGGGCGGGCTTGGTGGTCGGGTCGACCCACTCGCCGCCGTCGGTGCGCGGCGCGGGGCGCGTGTCCCCGGGCTTGCGGTTGCCCGGGTCGGAGGCCTTCCCCCTCCCCTCCTCCTTCAGCACGCCCCACTGGCTGCCGTCCACGGAGAGCCAGATCTGACGGCGGTGCGGCTTCTCGACGCTCGACTCGCCGGTGGCCAGGTTGACGCCGGCGAAGGCGACCAGGCTCTCCACGTAGACGAACTGCTTCTTGCCGGGCTTCGGGTCGGGCTTGCCCGCCGCGGTGTCGGCGGCCTGGGTCAGCAGCTGGACGGCGGCGACCGGGGCCGCGTCCAACGTGGTGCCGCCGGTGGTCCGGCCCTGGGCCTGCTGCTGCTCCTGCTTCGGGCTGCCGTCGCCGCCCCCGCCGCTCAGCACCATCGCCAGCGCCAGGCCGCCCGCCAGGGCCGGAACCGCCACCCAGCCGAACTTCCCGCGTCGGACCCGCGCGGGCTTCGTCTCCCGGATCTCACTCATCAGATGTCCCCTCAACAGCCGGTGGCGGTCGGCGGAGAGTTCGGGCCGCGCCGGCGCCGGCAGCAGCCGGTCCAGCTCCGCACGCTCGTGCTCGTTCATCGGTTCGTCTCCCGTGTCGACCGGGCCGCATCGGTGCGGCCACCCCGTACCTGTCCGACCTCCGCGCGGAGTTCCCGACCGTTCTTCAACTCCTCCTCGGCCAGCGCGCGAAGCTTGGTACGGGCGCGCGAGAGCCGCGAACGCACGGTGCCGATCGGCAGTCCGAGGGCCTCGGCGGCGCTCGCGTAGTCCAGGCCGGCCCAGACGCACAGGCCGAACACCTCCCGCTCGGCCTTCCGCAAGCGGGCCAGCGCCCGCCGGGCGGCGGCCAGCTGGGCGCTGTCGTCCAGCCGCCCGACCAGCTCGTCCGCGAAGTCCGGCACCACGTCCCGGGGCGGCAGCCGCTCCATCGCGGCCCGGTGCCGCCGGGCCGCGCGGGCCGTGTTGCGCAGCACGTTGGCGGCGACCCCGAACAGCCACGGGCGCACCGGCTCGTCGCCCTCGCGGAGCTTGCGGCGCAGCCGCCACGCCTCCAGGAAGGTCAGCTGGACGACGTCCTCCGCGACCGCCCAGTCCCCGGACACCCGCACCGCGTACCGGTACAGGTCATCCGCCGCCTCGTCGAACAGCTCCCCGAACGCCCACTGGTCCCCATTCCTCAACCGGTCCCGCTGTGACAGCTCCACACCCCCACCTGTCCGCACCGCCCCGCCGGGTTCCCACCGACCACGGCACGGCGGGCCCGCGTCCGTGGACGCGGGCCCGCCGAAGGGGTCCGCCCGGCCGCCGGGGCGGGCCCCTCACCGAGGCCGCCGGCTGCCGGGTCGCCGAGCCGCCGGCCGCTGGGACGGCGGCCGGAGGTCAGGCGCCCGACGGGGCTTCGAGGCCGCGGGTGTAGTGGGCGGCGGCCAGGACGGAAGCCATCAACTCGGCGTCGAGGGCCGAGGCGTCGGCCAGCCGGGTCGCCGCCGCATGGGAGTTCAGCAGCGTCTTGGTGACACGCAGGGATGCCTCGGGGCGGCGGGTGATGGGCCGGGCCCACTCCTCCACGGCCCGGTCCAGGTCCTGCGCGGGGACGACCCGTTGCAGGATGGACAGGTCGCGCGCCTCCTCGGCACCGACCCGGCGGCCGGTGAGGATGATCTCGCGGACCCGGGCCGCGCCGACCTCGTTGAGCAGACGGGGCAGCAGCCCGCCCCAGGCGACGGGCAGGCCGAGGGCGAGTTCGGGCAACCGGAAGACGGCGGAGTCGGCGCCGACCCGCAGGTCGCAGGCGAGAGCCAGGGCGAACCCGGCACCCGTCGCCCGGCCCTGGACCCGCGCGATGGTGACGGCGGGGCTGTTGGTGAGGGCCTCGCAGACCCGGCGGGCCTTGCCCCCGTAGCTCCGGACGCCGCCGCCGGTCGGGTCCTCGCCGAGAGCGGCGGCGAACTCGTCGCGGTCGCCGCCGAGACAGAAGTCCGGGCCGGCGCCGGACAGCACGACGACGCGGACGCCCGGGTCCGGGTCGGCGAGAACGTCGAGGAGTTCGTCCAGCATGGCCGTGGTGACGGCGTTCCCCGTCCCGGGGCTGTCCAGCTCGACGTGGAGCACCGGGCCCCGGCGCTCGGCGCGGACCGTACGCGGGACGGGCGCCGGGGCGGGCGCCGCTACAGGAGCGGGAACGGCGGGCGCCGGAGGGCGCGGCAGGAGGTAGGACGGGTGCTTCGCATACTTCGGGTACTGGGCCGTCCGGGGGGAAACGTTCATGCGGTCACTCTCAGGGACGTCACGCGGTGGAAGACCATCCGGGGTGCGTACTCGGGAGGGGCCGCCGCCCGCAGGGTCGGGAAGCGCCGCAGCAACTGGCCGAGCAGGATGCGCGCCTCCAGCTTGGCCAGGCCCGCGCCGAGGCAGTAGTGGGCGCCGCCGCCGAAGGCGATGTGCGAGCCCTTGCGGAGGATGTCGAAGACCTGCGGGTCCGGGTTGCGGCGCGGATCGTGGTTGGCCGCGCCGTACATGACGTGGACCATGGTGTCCTTGGGCACGAACACCCCGGCCACCTCCGTGTCCTCGCCCGCGACGCGGCTGTTGAGGCGGATCGGCGGGTCGTAGCGCAGGGCTTCCTCGATCGCGCCGTCGATGTGCTCCGGCCTGGCCCGCAGCCCCTCCCAGGAACCGGGGGACCGGAGCAGCGACCACACCAGCGTGGAGAGCATCGTCGCCGTGGTCTCCAGCGAGGCGATGGTGACGAACATGGTGAGCTGGTAGACGATCCGGTCGGTGACCTCGCGGTCGGACTCCAGCGCGTCCCAGGTACGGATCCAGCCGGACACCACGTCGTCGCCCGGGTTCTGCCGGCGGCCTTGGACGAGGTCGGTGAAGTACCGGCGCAGGTGGAGCGTCGCCTCCTCGGAGATCGCCAACTGGCTCTTGCTGGGGAGGAGTTCCTGGGCGTGCACCTGGTTGTGGGTGATCTCCAGAATGTGCGCGTAGTCCTCCGGCGCGATGTCCAGCCAGCGGCCGACGGTGTTGATCGGCAGCCGTTCGCTGACCAGGGCGGAGAGGTCGGCCTCGCCGTCGACGCGTATTCGCTCGGCCAGGCGGTCCAGCAGCGCGGTGACGTCGGCCTCGATGTCCGGCGCCATGTCCTGGAGGGTGCGCCGGTCGAAGAGGTTTCCGAGGCTGTGCCGCTGCCGGGTGTGCTCGGGGGCGTTGAGCCGCGAGAGCGTCCCGCTCATCTCCTGGGTGGCGACGGCGTGCCAGCGCTCGGTCTCGGTCTGCCGGTCCTGCCAGGCGAAGTCGGGAACGAGCCAGTGCCGGCCGCGCAGGACCTGGTTGCACGCGTCGTAGCCCGTGACGAGGTACCCGCCCCAGGGCGCCGGGACGAGATCGCCCATCGCCCGCAGTTCGTCGTAGATCGGGAAGGGGCAGGCCAGCCCCTCGGCCGACCGGAGCCGCCGCAGCAGCGGCACCGCGGCACGGCGGTCGACGGTCGCGACGGTCGCGGTGCCCGCACGGGTACCACGGCCGTCACCGACGACGGCGGCAGCAGCAGTGGCAGTGGCGACGGCACAGGCCCCCGGGCTCTCGGCGCGGGCTCCCAACATGACGGTCACACGAGACTCCTCGGGGCCGGGCGGGCAGTACGGCGGCGATCTACCCGGCCCCAGGACGCTCAAGCACCGATCGGTGTTGCCTTCGTCACATGCCGCACGATGGCCGGACCCCGTTCACCGCACGGTGGTTGACCGGAGTCCGGCAGCGTCCCGACGCCCCGGTCAGAGCCGGAAGACGTCCAGGAAGGAGCTCCACCACCCCTTCTGCTTGGCCGGGGCCCGACCGGCGGCGGGCGCCGCGGCCGACGGCGTCGGCGTCCCGGGGGCGGCCGCCGCCCCGCCGGCCGGGCCGCCCGGTACGGCACCCGCACCCGTACCGCCGCCCGCGCCCGGGGTCCGGGTGAACGTCGGGCTGAACCGCACCGGCAGCGAGACCAGTCCGCGCTGGAACGGGCCCGGCCGCCACTCCACGCCCTGCGCGGGTACGGTGAGCGCCACGTCCGGAAGCGCGTTGAGCAGGCACTCGATCGCCGTCAGGGCGATCAGCTGGGCCGGGTTCTTCGCCGGGCACGCGTGCGGGCCGGCGCCCCAGGCCAGGTGGGCGCCCTTGCTGAGGGTCAGTCGGGCGTCGGTCAGCGCCGGGTCGCTGTTGGCGGCGGCGAAGCTGATCACCACCGGGCTGCCCGCGTCCATCAGCACCCCGCCCACCTCGACGTCGTGCATCGGGAAGTGCGTCGCGTAGTTGGCGATCGGCGGGTTGTTCCAGAGCACGTCGTCGATGGCGTCCTCGATCCGCAGGGCGCCCTGGCCGGACAGCAGCACGAGCAGCGCGTTGCCTATCAGGTTGCGCTCGGGCTCGACACCGGCCCCCATCAGCATGACCAGCTGGTCCTTGAGCTCCTCGTCGCGCAGGCCGGCCGGGTGCTGGACGAGCCACGAGGTGATGTCGTCGCCCGGCTGACGGCGCTTCAGCGCGACCAGGTCCATCAGGCAGGAGTTCAGCTCGTCGTTGGCCTGGATCACGTCCAGTCCGTCGAAGAGCGCGGACATGCTGCGGGTCAGCCGGTCGCCGATGTCGGCCGGGCAGCCGAAGAGCTGGTTGAACAGCAGCAGCGGCAGCAGCTTGGCGTAGTCGTTGATCAGGTCGGCCCGGCCCAGCCCGCTGAACTGGTCGATCAGGTAGCCGGCGATCCGCTCGACGTGCCGGTTGAGCCGGTTGTCGTTGAGCCGCTCCAGGCTCTCGGTGACGGCCTTGCGCAGCCGCAGGTGCTCGGTGCCGTCCGTGAAGAGGCAGTTCGGCCGGTAGAACATCATCGGCAGGACCGGGCTGTCCAACGGCACCCGCCCCTCGTTGAGCGCCGCCCAGCGCCGGGAGTCCCGGGCGAACAGCCCCGGGTTCTGCAGCACGCGCAGGGCGGCCTCGTGCGAGGTGACCAGGGTGGCGTCCACGCCCGGGGCCAGCTCCACCGGGGCGGCGTGGCCGTGGGCGCGCAGCCTGTCGTACACCGCGCCGGGGTCGGACGAGAACGTCTCCCCGTACAGCGGCGTGCCCGAGCCGTGCATCGGGCACCCCGGCGGAGGCGAGTGCGGGGCGGGTCGCTGCGGAGATTCCATGGGTCGTTCCTTGGAGGTGGCCCCGGGCGGGTGCGGCCCCGGGGGGCGTGACGGGGAAGGGGGGGTCAGGAGGCGCGTTCGAGCAGGTGCCGGACCAGGGTCAGCAGGGCGTCGGCGGACGACCGCTGGTCCCGCGCGTCGCAGAACACCACCGGTGTGTGCGGCAGCAGGTCCAGCGCCTCGCGCAGTTCGTCCTCGGTGTAGTCGCTCTGCTGGTCGAAGCTGTTGACCGCCACGGCGTACTCCAGGCCGTACTGCTCGATCAGGTCGATGACGGGGAAGGTGTCCGCGAGGCGGGTCGGGTCGGCCAGCAGCAGCGCGCCCAGCGCCCCCCGCGCCATGTCCTCCCAGAGCTGCATGAAGCGCTGCTGGCCCGGCGTGCCGAACAGGTACAGCACCAGGTCGTCGCCGAGCGTCAGCCGGCCGAAGTCCAGGGCGACGGTGGTGGTCTTCTTGTCCGGCACCCCCCGGAGGTCGTCGACACCGGTGGACGCCTGCGTCATGTTCTCCTCGGTGCTCAGCGGAGCGATCTCCGACAGGGCACCGATGAGCGTGGTCTTGCCGACCGCGAAGTGCCCCACGACGAGGATCTTGACCGCGGTCGTCACCGCGCCCGGGACGTAGATGTCCTCAGGCGAACCGGCGTTGGAGTCCATGCAGTACCTTCTCTAGAAGTCTCGGATCCGGGGCCTGGGCCGGCGGCGGGGTCGCCCTCCGCAGCAGCCGTCCCTCGCGGATCAGGTCCGTCAGCAGCAGCCGCACCACCCCCACCGGCAGCTCCAGACGAGCCGCGACCTCGGCCACCGAGAGATAGCCGCCGGAACACAGCTCCCAGATCGCCACGGTCTCCGGGCTCGGACGGGCCGGGAGCTCCTGCTCCGGCGCGACGGTGACCAGGGTGATCAGGGAGAGGTCGTCCGCACTCGGTAATTCCCTGCCGCCGGTGATGACGTAGGACCGGATGAATCCACCGGCGACCCGCTGCTCCTCGCCAGAAGCCGTCATGAGCCGCTGAGTGTGCTCTGGCGCGGCGCCGCCGTCATCGCCCGGCCGAGCGCGCCCACCTGCTGCTGCATCCGGAAGGACATCGCCTCCATGTCGACGTCGGGGGCGGTGGAGGCCGCGAGGTAGGCACCGCTGCCGGCCGCGATCAGGAAGATCCAGCCGTGGTCGTACTCCAGGAGGGTCTGGCGCCAGGCCCCGGCGCCGCCGCCGACGAACGGGGCGACCGCCCGGCTCAGCGACTGCATCGAGCTCATCGCGGCGGCGTTGGTCTCCGCCTCGTCCCGGCCTATGTCACTGGACCGTTCGAGCAGCAGGCCGTCGGCGGAGACGAGGATGGCGTGCCGGGCGCCGGGCACCTGGAGTACGTCGTTGAGCACCCAGGACAGATCAGGGCTCACTGGATCTCGGTTCCTTCCGTGGTCATGGTGTCGCGCCCGGACAGCGTTCCGCGCTGGAACGCGCCGAGGCGGGACGCCGTGTTCCGGCCGGTGGTCCGCACCGGCTCGTCGGCGCGACCGGGGTCCTGCGGGTGCGGGACCACCGAGACGGCGCGCTGGCGGCGGCGCCTGGGCAGCCGGCCGTCCGCGGTCGTCTCCGGTTCCGCCGCCGTCTCCGGGTCGGCCGGCACCGGTGCCAGGGTGGCCGGAGCGGCCGGGGTGGCCGGGGCCTGCTCGGGCAGCGACACGAGCCGCTGCGCGGAGGCCTGCGCCCGGACCTGTCCGGGCTGCTCCTCGGGCTCGCCCCGGTACTCGGCGAACTCGGTGGCCGCCGGGGCCTGGGGCGCGACCTCGCTGCTGAGCAACCCGGTCGGCAGGAGCACCACGGCCCGGACGCCGCCGTACGGGGAGACCGAGTCGACGGAGACCCGGAAGCCGTAGCGGGCGGCCAGCATGCCGGAGACCGCGAAGCCGAACTTCGGGGGGTTGCCCAGGCTGGTGAGGCTGATCGGGGCGCCGGGGTTCAGGAGCGCGGCCGCGCGGTCCTTCTCCTCCTGGCCCATGCCGAGGCCGGCGTCGTCGATGATCAGGCAGACGCCGGTCGGGACGGCCTGGACGCTGATCTCCACCGGGGTGTCCGGGGCGGAGTAGTTGGTCGCGTTGGCCAGCAGCTCGGCCAGCACGACGGCGACCGGCTCGACGACCTGGCTGGCGAGCGAGACGCTGACCTGGGAGTGGATCCGCACCCGGTCGAAGTGCCGGATCCGGCCCTGGGCGCTGCGGGCCACGTCGTAGACCGAGGCGACGCTCTCCCGCCGGCCCAGCCAGCCGCCGCAGAGCACCGCGATGCCCTGGGCGCGGCGGCCGAACTGGCTGTTCGCGTGGTCGACCAGCATCAGGTCGGCGAGGATCTGCGGGCTGTCGCCGTACTTGCGCTGCACCTTGTCGATGACGATCTGCTGCTCGTCGGCCAGGCCCTGCAGGGTCCGCATCGCGGCCTTGAGGACTGCTTTGGTGTCCTCCTCCGCGTCCTGGCGGACCACCGCGAGCTCGGCCGCGTGCTGGCTCTGCAGACGCGCGTTCAGCGCGCCGAGGTCGTCGCACTGCCGCTGCGCCACAGCGCCCGCCTCCTCAAGGGAAACGTTCCGCCTGCGCAGGGCGAGGTTCGTCCTGCGGGCCTGGAGGGCTGCTGCGACGGCTGCGAGCATCACTGCGATAAAGACCCAGAAAAAGGGTTCCTGCACAAATGACGTCATGAAACTCTCTTCAGGTGGCATCGCGTCAGGAGCAGGTCCGGGCCTTCCTGCGCGATGAGGACTGGCGGCCTGCGCCCCTCCGAAAGACACCTGTCGTTCCAGCACATCGGTGGAGCTCTTCCGGCACGGGACCTGCGGCGGCGCCTATCGCGGGGTTAGCCTACTGCAACTCTTGGCATGTCAGAACAGTTGCCAAACAGGGCAGTTGGGGCGAAACTCCGCCACCCGCCGACACCTCGACGGGGAAATACCGGACGTTTTGACGCAGCGTTAACCCATCCCTCACACACCGGCCACGAAACGGCCCGTGCACGGAGTGATCACGCCGTCACTCTCCGCCCGCGAACCGGCCCCCGTGAGGCCGGATCTGCCTTTTCCGGGCCCCGGTCCGGCCCTTCCGCGGCCCCGGCCTGCCCTCCCGGTGCCCCGATCTGCCCTTCCGGACCTCGGCCCGACTCTTCCGGACCCGGCCCGGCCCTTCCGGACCCGGACACGACGACGGCGGGGCCGCGTCCGAAGACGCGACCCCGCCGCTCGGGCTGCCCGGACTCCCGGCCGTCAGCGCATCGAACCCGTGCGGAGCAGGGTGCGGATGACGCGCATCGCGACCGAGAGGCTGGACAGCTCGTAGTTGTCCGAACCCCTTATGTCGTCGAGCGTGCTCTTGGCACGGTTCAGCAGGGTCCCGTTGAGCTCCGCCCAGGCGGTGTACCGCTCCTCGGGGGTGGCGCCCTCGGGGCCGCAGGCCAGGATGTCGGCGGTCAGGGCCGCGTGGGCCGCGAAGAGGTCCTCGCGGATGGCGGCGCGGGCCATCGACGACCAGCGGTCGGTCCGGGGCAGCTCGATGATGCGGTCGAGCAGGTGGGTGATCTGGAGGCGGTCGGCGAGGTCGTAGTACAGCTCGGCGACCTCGGCGACGTCCTTGCCGGACCGGTCCGCGACCTCGGTGATGTCCAGGGTCGGGAAGGTCGAGGAGAGACCCGCGATCCGGTTGGCCAGGGCCTCCGGGACGCCGGCGCCGGCCAGCTCGTTGTAGACCGACTCGAACCAGGCCAGGTCCTCGCCGCGCAGCGGCTTGGGCAGCGAGCCCCAGACCTGGTTGACCCGGTCGTGGAAGAACTCGATGGTGCCGGCGATGTCGAGCGGCTGACGGCGGTTGTTGAGCATCCACCGGGTGGCGCGCTCGACGAGCCGGCGCGAGTGCAGCCGCATCTTGGTCTGGGCACGGGCGGGGACCTGGTTGTCCAGGGCCTCGATCTCGGACCAGATCTCCTCCAGGCCGAAGACGGCCCGCGCGGCGGTGTGCGTCCGGGCGATCTCCTCGTACGTGGCGCCGGTCTCCTCCTTCAGCCGGAAGGCGAAGGTGCAGCCACCGCGGTTGATCGTGTCGTTGACGATCAGCGTGGTGACGATCTCGCGGCGCAGCGCGTGGTTGTCGATCGCCTCGGCGAACTTCGCCCGCAGCGCGCTCGGGAAGTACTCGTGCAGCGCGGTGCGGAAGAACGGGTCGTCCGGCAGCTCGGTGGCGAGCAGCTCGTCGGCCAGGGTGATCTTGGTGTAGGCGAGCAGCACCGACAGCTCGGGCTGGGAGAGGCCCCGGCCGTTCTGCTGGCGCTCGCGGATCTGCCGCTCGGCGGGCAGGAACTCCAGCGCCCGGTCGAGCTGGCCGTCCCGCTCCAGCCGGTTGATCATCCGGGAGTGGACGTTGACCATGCTGGTCGCCTGGGCGACCGCGTTGGCCAGCACCACGTTCTGCGCGTAGTTGTTGCGCAGCACCAGGTGGCCGACCTCGTCGGTCATCTCCGCCAGCAGGGCGTTGCGCTGCTTGACCGTCATGTCGCCGTCGGCGACGACCTGGTTGAGCAGGATCTTGATGTTCACCTCGTGGTCCGAGGTGTCCACGCCGGCCGAGTTGTCGATGGCGTCGGTGTTGATCCAGCCGCCGGCGCCCTGCAGGCCGCCGGTGGCGGCGTACTCGATGCGGCCGAGCTGGGTGCAGCCGAGGTTTCCGCCCTCGCCGATGACCCGGGCCCGGACCTGCTCGCCGTTGACGCGGATGGCGTCGTTGGCCTTGTCGCCGACCTCGGCGTTGGTCTCGGCCGAGGCCTTGACGTAGGTGCCGATGCCGCCGTTCCAGAACAGGTCGACGGGCGCCTGGAGGATGGCCTTCATCAGCTCGGCCGGGGTGAGCCGGGCGTCCTCGATGCCGAGCGCGGCCCGGACCTGCGGGCTGAGCTGGATCGACTTGGCGCTGCGCGGGAAGACGCCGCCGCCCGCCGAGATCAGCGACTTGTCGTAGTCGTCCCACGAGCTGCGCGGCAGGTCGAAGAGGCGGCGCCGCTCGGCGTACGAGGTGGCCGCGTCCGGGTTGGGGTCGAGGAAGATGTGCCGGTGGTCGAAGGCGGCGACCAGGCGGATGTGCTCGCTGAGCAGCATGCCGTTGCCGAAGACGTCACCGGACATGTCGCCGATGCCGACGACGGTGAAGTCCTCGGTCTGGGTGTCGTGGCCCAGCTCGCGGAAGTTGCGCTTGACCGACTCCCAGGCACCGCGGGCGGTGATGCCCATGCCCTTGTGGTCGTAGCCGGCCGAGCCGCCGGAGGCGAACGCGTCGCCCAGCCAGAAGCCGTACGACTCGGCGACGCCGTTGGCGATGTCGGAGAAGGTCGCGGTGCCCTTGTCGGCGGCGACGACCAGGTAGGTGTCGTCCTCGTCGTGGCGGACCACGTCGGCCGGGTGGACGACCGCGCCGCCGACCAGGTTGTCGGTGATGTCCAGCAGCGCCGAGATGAACGTCTTGTAGGACGAGATGCCCTCGGCCAGCCAGGCGTCCCGGTCCACCGACGGGTCCGGCAGCTGCTTGGCGACGAAGCCGCCCTTGGCGCCGACCGGCACGATGACGGTGTTCTTCACCATCTGCGCCTTGACCAGGCCGAGGATCTCGGTGCGGAAGTCCTCACGCCGGTCGGACCAGCGCAGGCCGCCGCGGGCGACCTTGCCGAAGCGCAGGTGCACGCCCTCGACCTGCGGCGAGTAGACCCAGATCTCGAACGCGGGGCGCGGGGCCGGCAGGTCCGGGATGACCTTCGGGTCGAACTTCATCGACACGTAGGAGTGCCACTCGCCCGAGCCGTCGTGCTGGAAGAAGTTGGTCCGCAGGGTGGCCTTGATGAGGTGCAGGAAGGAACGCAGGATGCGGTCCTCGTCCAGCGAGACGACCTCGTCCAGCGCGCCGGACAGCTCCTCCAGGATGCCCTCGGTCAGCTCCAGGGCGCCCGAACGGTGGCTGGGGCTCAGCCGGGCCTCGAAGAGGTTGACCAGCAGACGGGTGGTGTGGGTGTTGTTGCGGAGCGCGTCCTCCATGTAGTCCTGGGAGAACGTGGAGCCCGCCTGGCGCAGGTACTTGGCGTACGCGCGCAGCATCATCGCCTGGCGCCAGGTCAGCCCGGCGGTCAGCACCAGCTCGTTGAAGCCGTCGTTCTCGGCCCGGCCCATCCAGGTGGCGGCGAAGGTCTCCTGGAAGCGGTCGCGCGCCTCGTCGGTCAGCTCGACGGCCTCGCGCAGCCGCAGGCCGAAGTCGTACACCCAGGCCGTGCTCTGGTCCGAGCGGGTCAGCGCGTACGGGTGCTCGTCGAGCACCTCGACGCCCAGTCGCTGGAGGACCGGCAGGACCTCGGTGAGCGAGATCGGGCCGCCGACCCGGTAGATCTTGAAGCGGCGCTCGTCGTCGCCCGCGCCGACCGGCTGGTACAGGTTGAGGCGGAAGTCGCCCTCGCCGTGCAGCGACTCGATCTGCTTGAGGTCGGCGACGGCGGTGCGCGCGGTGAAGTCGGCGCGGTAGCCGTCCGGGAAGGCGTTGGCGTACCTGCGGGACAGCTCGGCGGCCCGCTCCTCGCCCAGCTCCAGGTGCAGCTGGTCGTTGAAGCCGTCCATCCAGAACCGGGCGGCCTCGGCGAGCTTGCCCTCGATCCGCTCGATCTCGGCGTCGGTCAAGTGCGGCAGCTCGCTGCCGGGGGTGACCCGGACGACGAAGTGCAGACGGGTCAGCACGGACTCCGTCGACCAGACCGTGTAGTCGATCGAGGCGCCGTTGAGCTCCTGCATCAGGATGTCCATCAGGCGCAGCCGGATGCGGGTGGTGTAGCGGTCGCGCGGCAGGTAGACGAGCGCGGAGAAGTAGCGCCCGTACTCGTCCTGGCGCAGGAACAGCCGCAGCCGGCGGCGCTCCTGCAGGTAGAGCACGCTGGTGGCGATCTGGAGCAGCTCGGCGGCCGGGGTCTGGAAGATCTCGTCCCGGGGGAAGGTCTCCAGGATCTGCAGCAGGTCGCGGCCGTCGTGGCTCTCGGTGGAGAAGCCGGAGCTGGCGATGACGTCCTGGACCTTGCGGCGGACGACGGGGATGCGGCTGACCGACTCCGTGTAGGCGGCGGCCGAGAAGAGGCCGAGGAAGCGGCGCTCGCCGACGACCTCGCCGTTGGCGTCGAACTTCTTCACGCCGACGTAGTCGAGGTAGGCCGGGCGGTGCACGGTGGCGCGGCTGTTGGCCTTGGTGAGGACGAGCAGCTTCTTCTCGTGCGCCTTGGCGCGCACCGGCGCGGAGAGCCGGCCGAAGGCCTCGCTGACCGGGTGGTGGTCGTCGTCGTGGCTGAGCGGGTCGGAGCGCAGGATGCCCAGGCCGGTGCCGGCGACGGCCTTCAGGACCTCCTCGCCCTCGTGCTCGACCAGGTCGTACTCGCGGTAGCCGAGGAACGTGAAGTGGTCGTCGGCGAGCCAGCGCATCAGCTCCCAGGCCTCGCCGACCTCCTGCTCGGGCAGGTGGGCCGGGGGCTCCTCGGCGAGCTCGTCGGCGAGCCGGAGCGCGGAGTCGCGCATCTTCGACCAGTCCTCGACGACCTCGCGGACGTCGCCGAGCACGCGGCGCAGGTTGGTCTCGATCGAGCGGAGGTCCTCGCGGTCCGTCTCGCGGTCGATCTCGATGTGCATCCACGACTCGACCACGGCGTCGGCGGGCCACTCGGCGCCGGCGGCCTGGCTGCGGGCGCAGGCGTCGATGTCCAGGATCTCCAGCAGCTTGCCGGTGATGTCACGGCGGACGACCAGCTGGGGGTGGATCACGATGTGGATGCCGCGGTCCTGGCGGGACAGCTCGTTGGTGACCGAGTCGACCAGGAAGGACATGTCGTCGGTGACGACCTCGACCACGGTGTGGCCGCAGGACCAGCCGTTCTCCTCGACCGAGGGGGTGTGCACCCGCACCTCGGCGGTGCCCTGCGGGCGCTTGAGCCCGAGCCGGTAGTGCGAGGCGGCCGCGCCGTACACGTCGACCGGGTCGCGGTCGACCAGGTCCTCGGCCGCGGTGTGGAGGTAGTAGTGGTGCAGGTACGCGGTCAGAGCGCCGTTGCTCAGCCCTTCACCCGGCGCCGCTCCCCCCACCTGGCTGTTCTCAGCGGCTGCTGCTGCCTTCGTGAGCAGTTCGGCCTTGGCTGCGTCCAGCTTGGTCTGCATGACTTCTTGGCTCCTGTCGCGCGCCGTTGCGTGACTCGGTGGTGTGTGGATGTGCACCGCCGGGTCCACCGCAATCCTGCCGCACCGACCGACTGAAAGGCCTTCATGGCACGCATGAAACACCTCTGCAGCGGGTAGGACGAGACGTTCGGCCTGCAGCACCCGACGACGCCAGCCAGCCTAACGGGCGGATTTGAAGGTGTCAGGGGACAGGGAGGCACAATCCTGCAGGAAGATCCCTCCGTCCTGGACACCATGTCCAAACCGGCCGGTCATGTTCGCCATCAGCCGGAACGTGTTCACCCAGGGCCGGGTGCCGTTCACGCTCAGCCCATGTGCGGATGGCCGTGGGCGGTCGGCGGGACGAAGGTCTCCTTGATCGACCGGGCCGAGGTCCAGCGCAGCAGGTTCTGCGCGGCGCCCGCCTTGTCGTTGGTGCCCGACGCCCGGCCGCCGCCGAACGGCTGCTGGCCGACCACCGCGCCGGTCGGCTTGTCGTTGATGTAGAAGTTGCCCGCCGCGAAGCGCAGCTCCTCCACCGCGCGGGCGATGGCGTAACGGTCCTGCGCGATCACCGCGCCGGTCAGCCCGTACGGCGCGCCGGAGTCGACCCGGCCCAGCACGTCCTCCCAGCGGGCGTCCTCGTAGACGTGCACGGCCAGGATCGGCCCGAAGTACTCGGTGCGGAACATCTCGTTGCGGTGGTCCGAGGAGACCAGCACGGTCGGACGGACGAACCAGCCGATCGCGTCGTCGTACTGGCCGCCGGCCACCAGCTCCACCGTCGGGTCGGCCTTGGCCCGCTCGATCGCGTCCCGGTTCTTCTCGAAGGCCCGCCGGTCGATCAGCGCGCCCATGAAGTTGGAGAGGTCGGTGACGTCGCCGACGGCCAGCGCGTCCACCTCGGCCAGGAAGTCGTCCTTGATCTTCTGCCAGAGGCTGCGCGGGAGGTAGGCCCGGGAGAGCGCCGAGCACTTCTGGCCCTGGTACTCGAAGGCGCCGCGGATCAGCGCGGTCTTCAGGATCTCCGGGTCGGCCGAGCGGTGGGCCAGCAGGAAGTCCTTGCCGCCGGTCTCGCCGACGATCCGCGGGTACGTCCGGTAGCCGCCGATGTTGGCGCCGATGGTCTGCCAGAGGGACTGGAAGGTGGCGGTCGAGCCGGTGAAGTGCAGCCCGGCGAGGGCGGGGTCGGCCAGCGCCACCGCGGAGAGCTGCCGGCCGTCGCCGGTCACCAGGTTGATCACCCCGGGCGGCAGGCCGGCCGCCTCCAGCAGCCGCATCAGGTGGTGGGCGGCCAGCGTCTGGGTCGGCGCCGGCTTCCAGACCACGGTGTTGCCCATCAGCGCGGGCGCGGTCGGCAGGTTGCCGGCGATCGCGGTGAAGTTGAACGGGGTGACCGCGTAGACGAAGCCCTCCAGCGGGCGGTGGTCGGTCCGGTTCCACACCCCGGGTGAGGAGTCCGGCTGCTCGGCCAGGATCCGGCGGGCGAAGTGCACGTTGAACCGCCAGAAGTCGATCAGCTCGCAGGCGGAGTCGATCTCGGCCTGCTGCGCCGTCTTGGACTGGCCCAGCATGGTGGCCGCGTTGAGCGTCTCCCGCCACGGCCCGGCGAGCAGGTCGGCGGCGCGCAGGAAGACCGCCGCGCGGTCGTCGAAGGAGAGCGAACGCCACTCCCGCCCGGCCGCCAGTGCCGCGTCCACCGCCGCCCGGGCGTCCTCCCGGGTGGCGTTGCCGAGGACCCCGAGCTTGGCGGCGTGGTGGTGCGGCTGGACGACGTCGATCCGCTCGCCGCCGCCGAAGCGCTGCTCACCGCCGATGGTCATCGGCAGCGGGACCTGCTCCGCGGCCAGCTCGTCCAGCCGGCGCACCAGCCGGTCCCGCTCCGGGCTGCCGGGCGCGTAGCCGTGCACCGGCTCGTTGCCCGGGACCGGGACCTGGGTGACTGCGTCGATGGGCATGTGCGGCTCCGCTCGTCCTGGTGACCCGGCCCACGGCGGCCCGGCGTCAATCCAGACTGACCAGCGGGAGGCCGGTTCGCCCGTTCAGACACGCCACCGGCGGACGTGGTTCACGCCACGCCCGGAGCGGTCCGGGGGGTGGCCCGCCTGCCGGCCGTCGGCCGCCCGCGGCGGTCGGGTGCCTCAGCCCGCCAGGCGCCCGGCCAGCTCGACCGCCTCCGCCAGGCTGTCCACCACCGGGACGCCGACCGGCTCCAGCTTCTCCCGGCTGTGCGAGCCGCCGGTGTACAGCACCGCGTGCGCCCCCGCGTTCAGCGCCGCCAGCGCGTCGTCCGCGGCGTCGCCGATCAGCACCGTACGGGCCGGGTCCACGCGCTCGCCGAGCGCGACCAGGTGCCGGGCCAGGTGCTCCGCCTTCTGGCCGCCGGACGGGCCGCTGCGGCCGTCCACCCGGAGGAAGTGACGGGTCAGGCCGAAGGCGTCGACCACCGGCAGCAGCTTCTCGTGGTCGTACATCGAGAGCAGGGACTGGCTGTGCCCGGCCGCCTCCCAGCCGGTCAGCAGCTCCACGGCCCCGTCGGTCAGGCCGCAGGCCGCGCTCAGCTCCCGGTAGTGGTCGTGGAAGGCGTCGTCCAGCAGCAGCCACTCGGCCTCGGAGGGCATCCGGCCGAGCAGTCGCTGGTAGAACCGGGGGATCGGTATCTCGTACTGCGCCCGGTACTCCTCCAAGGTCATCGGCGCGATGCCGACGGTCGCGAACGCGGCGTTGCTCGCTCCGAGCACCGCCTCCATGTCGTGGAAGAGCGTGCCGTTCCAGTCCCAGACGATATGAGTGCGCACGCAGGGAACGGTAACCCCGGCCACCGACAGGCCGGTAGGACGGGGCTCACGCGGGACGGGCGCCGGCGCGGGACGCCCGGCGGCTCAGGCCAGCAGGGAGGGGATCTCCTGGGTGGCGAACCAGAGCAGGTCGTGGTCCTCCGCGCCGTCCACGGTGAACTGGGCGTCCTGGTCGCCCGCGTCGGCCGCCCGGACCGCGGCCACGGCCGCCTCGACGTCCGTGACCACCTCCTGGTCGGCCACGTCCGCGTGCACCGCGGCCGCCTTCGCCAGCCGCACCGGTCCGGCCAGCACCACGCGGCCCAGCGAGGCCTGGTCCTGGTACTCGTCGCCGGGGAACGGCTTGACCGCGGAGTCGGCGACGTCCAGCGCCACCACCACCCGGCGGCGCGGCGCGTCCGGGTCCTCGGCCAGCAGGCGCAGCGAGGACTGGGCGGCCCGGTTGAGGGCCGCGTACTCCAGCTCCTCGAGGTCGTCGCTGACGTACCACTCGCGCAGGGCGGGGGTGACCGCGTACGCCGCGGACTGCTCCAGGGCGCCGCCCGGGTGCGCCGCCGCCAGGCCGGTCAGGGTGGTGGGCACGTACACGCGCATGGGTGGCACTCTCCGGTTCGTCCAGCGGCACAGCTTCCAGCGCCCCCAAGAATAAGCGCCGGGACGGCGCCCGTGATCACGCGCTCGCCTCCGCCCGCGCCCCCCGCGCCGGGTGCGCGCCGGGCGGCGCGGCCCGGCGGTGCCGGTCGGGACCGGCACCTGGGTCGTCCGCGGCCGCGGACGACCCGGTGAACGGCGGGGCCACACCTGCGGCCCGGGACCGCCCGCCCGGCCGCGGACGGGTCACCGGACCCCGTCCAGGGCCGCCCGGCTGCTCTGCAGCGCGCTCTCCAGCACCGCGCCGCGGCGGGCCGGGTCCATCATGTTCGGCCCCATCACCGCCAGGTCGGCCAGGGTCGGCGCCAGCAGGTGCACCCGGACCCCGCTCTCCCGCAGCATCCCGGCCTCGCGCAGCAGCTGCCGGGTGACCGCCCGGCGGTAGCGGCCGACCAGCTGGGCGAGCACCCCGCGCGGGCGGTCCCGGGCACGCCACTCGCGCAGCCCCGCTAGGGTGCCCCGGCCGGCGCCCCCGGACGACCTGGTGCGGCCGCCGGGGTTCAGCCGCAGGCCCATCGGGGCGAGCACGTAGACCTCGTCCAGGCCGCGTCCGAGCATCAGGTCGGCGTTGGTGGCGGACCAGCAGCCGCCGTCCACGTACGCGGAGCCGTCCACCCGGACCGGGGCGAACCAGCCCGGGATCGAGCAGGAGGCCATCACGGCCTCGGCGACCGCCGCGGGCGGCGCGTCCGGATCGCCGAAGACCACCCGGTGGCCGCCGTGGTAGTCCACCGCGGCCACCCGCAGCGGGGAGCCGTCCGGGAAGCCGTCCGCGCCGAGCAGGCCGCGCACCAGGTCCCCGACGGCCGTCAGCGAGCCGCGGCCGTGCGGCGCCACCGCCGAGACCATGGTCAGCAGCGGGTACTCGCGCGGGTGCCGCACGGCGGCCCGGAGCAGGCCGGGCGAGCCGATGCCCGCGCGCGGCCGCGGGGGCAGCGCGCCGCCGACCGCCGTGTCGTAGTCGAAGTCCACCCCGGCCAGCGGGCCCGTGGTGACGGGCAGCCCTCGCTGGTGGTCGCGGAGCTGGTCGGCGCGGACCCCGCCGGCCAGCATCGCGCCGAGGATCGCGCCCGCCGACGTGCCGAGGACCACGTCGGCGTCGCCGGGCTGCCAGCCGACCGCCTCCTCGACGGCGCAGAGCGCGCCGACCGTCCACGCCGCGCCGAGCATCCCGCCGCCGCCCAGGACCAGCCCGCGCCGGGGGGCGCCCTCCGCGGGGCGCGGCGAAGCCGCCCGTGTCTCCGATACCCGTGTCGTCATGCCGGCCGCCTGTCGTCGTCGGGGCGGTTGTCGTCCGTGCCCGGGTCGTCCGCGTCGCGGTTGCCGTCCGTGCCCGGGGCCGGCCGGAGCCTCGTCCGTTCCGGAGCCTGCGCGGCTGCGGTCCGGACTCCGGTGCCGGCCCGGGTCCAGACTCCGATCGTGCGTGCCGACCGGCCGGCGGCGCAACGCCACGCCCCGCCCCGCCCCGGCCACCCGTCCCGGCGGAGCCGACCGTCCCCTTTCGGGCTTTCCCACCCGGCCCCGCACGTCAACCGCGTGCCCGTCGCGCGGTCCCGCCGCCCTTCGCCACACTGGCCGGTTCACCCGGATAGGTGAACTTTCGGACGGGCCCGGGAGGGTCGGGAACCCGCTTGCCGCCCCGCGCGAGGCAGGACTACCAAGGGCTCGTCCGTACTCGCACCACCTGCTCCGGGAGTGCCGCATGACCGTCCGCCCAACCCCCACCGGCCCCGTCCCGGCCGGGCCCGTCCCGGCCGGGCCGCACCCCGCGGGACCGCACCACGGCGCCCGCACCGGCCGGACCACCCAGCCGCCGGCCCGGCCGCACCATCCGCGCACCACCGCGCGGACGTGCCACCACCCGCCCGCCGGCCGGCGGCCGCGCCACCCCCGGGCCGCGTGCGCCACGCCCGGCACCCCGGCCGCCGCCCCCGGCGTCCGCAGCGGGCTGAGCACCCGCTTCGCCCACCAGCTGGTCGAGGTGCTCACCGGCGCGCGGCCGTCCGGCCAGCTGATGCGCCACACCACGCTCGACGGCTACGGCCAGCTCGCCTCGCTCGTGCGCGCGGGCACGCTGCGACGCGGCGGCGCCGCGGACCGGCCCCGGCTCGGCCCGGTGCACGACAGATCGCCCTCCCCCGACGCCATCGAGGCGTGCGTGCGGGTCGACCTCGGCAGCCGGCACCACATGGTGGCGTTCCGGCTGGAGCTGCGCGGACCCGCCGGGCAATGGCAGTGCACCGCAGTGGAGGCCCGATGAGCACGGCCCTGCGGCCACGGCCGGCCCCCGCGACCCCGGCCCGCACGACCCCGGCGCCTGCCCTGGCCCGCACCACCCCTGCCCGCACCACCCCTGCCCCCGCAACGGCGCAGGGCGCCACCCCCCTACGGGAGCGGCGCCCTGCGTGGCGGCGGGCCGGGCGGACCGGCCGCGCCTCAGCCCTTGCGGCGGCGGCCCTTGGCCGACTTGGCGGCCTTGCGGCGCTCGGCGCGGGTCAGCCCGTCGCCCTCGTCCTCCGGCGCGAGGTCGTCGAAGTCGCCCTCGACGACACCGCCGCCGATCTCGTCCGAGGGGGCGGTGTAGTGCAGCCGCTGCGGCTTGGGGGCCTCCAGGCCCTTGGCCTTGATCTCCGGGCGGGCGGCGTCCTTCTCCAGCTTGTCGAGCACCACCTCGGCGTCGTCGACCGGCACCTCCTCGACCTGCTGCTCGACCTGGACCTCCAGGTTGAACAGGTAGCCGACGGACTCCTCCTTGATGCCCTCCATCATGGCGGTGAACATGTCGAAGCCCTCGCGCTGGTACTCGACCAGCGGGTCGCGCTGCGCCATCGCCCGCAGGCCGATGCCCTCCTGGAGGTAGTCCATCTCGTAGAGGTGCTCACGCCAGCGGCGGTCCAGCACCGAGAGGACGACCCGGCGCTCCAGCTCGCGCATGATCTCCGCGCCCAGCTGGTCCTCGCGGGCGCCGTACTGCGCCTGGACGTCCTCCTGGATGACCTTGACGAGGAACTCCGGGGTGAGCCCGGCGGCGCCGCCGGCCTCCTCCTCCAGCTCCTCCAGCTCCAGGGTGACGGGGTAGAGCTGCTTCAGCGCCGACCAGAGCTTGTCGAGGTCCCAGTCGTCCTCGAAGCCCTCACCGGTGGCCGCCTTGACGTACGCCTCGACGGTGTCGTCCATGAAGTGGCCGACCTGCTCCTGGAGGTCCTCGCCCTCCAGAACCCGGCGGCGCTCGCCGTAGATGACCTCGCGCTGGCGGTTCAGCACCTCGTCGTACTTGAGGACGTTCTTGCGGATCTCGAAGTTCTGCTGCTCGACCTGGGTCTGCGCCGAGGCGATGGCGCGGGTGACCATCTTCGACTCGATCGGCACGTCCTCCGGCACGTTGGCCATCGAGAGCACGCGCTCGACCATGCCGGCCTTGAACAGGCGCATCAGGTCGTCGCCGAGCGACAGGTAGAAGCGGGACTCGCCCGGGTCGCCCTGACGGCCGGAGCGGCCGCGCAGCTGGTTGTCGATGCGGCGGGACTCGTGCCGCTCGGTGCCGAGGACGTAGAGGCCACCGGCCTCCTTGACCTCGTCCTGCTCGGCCTTGACGGAGCCCTTGGCCTTCTCCAGCGCGGCCGGGAACGCGGCCTCGTACTCGTCCGGGGTGTCCACCGGCGTGATCCCGCGCTGGGCCAGCTCGGCCGCCGCGAGGTGGTCGGCGTTGCCGCCGAGCATGATGTCGGTACCGCGGCCGGCCATGTTGGTGGCGACGGTGACGGCGCCCTTGCGGCCCGCCTGGGCGACGATCTGCGCCTCGCGCTCGTGGTGCTTGGCGTTCAGCACCTCGTGCGGGATGCCGCGCTTGCGCAGCTCCTGCGACAGGTACTCGGACTTCTCGACCGACACGGTGCCGACCAGCACCGGCTGGCCCTTCTCGTGCTTCTCGGCGATGTCCTCGACCACGGCGGCGAACTTGGCCGGCTCCGACTTGTAGATCAGGTCGGGCTGGTCGATGCGCAGCGGGGTCTTGTTGGTCGGGATCGGCACCACGCCGAGCTTGTAGATCTGGTGGAACTCGGCCGCCTCGGTGGTACCGGTACCGGTCATGCCGGCCAGCTTGTCGTACAGGCGGAAGAAGTTCTGCAGGGTGATGGTGGCCAGCGTCTGGTTCTCGTTCTGGACCTCCACCCCCTCCTTGGCCTCGATCGCCTGGTGCATGCCCTCGTTGTAGCGGCGGCCGGCGAGGATACGACCGGTGTGCTCGTCCACGATCATGACCTCGCCGTTCATCACGACGTAGTCCTTGTCGTTCTTGTAGAGCTCCTTCGCCTTGATGGCGTTGTTCAGGAACCCGACGAGCGGCGTGTTCACGGACTCGTAGAGGTTGTCGATGCCGAGGTAGTCCTCGACCCGGGAGACGCCTTCCTCCAGCACGCCGACGGTGCGCTTCTTCTCGTCGACCTCGTAGTCGCGGTCGATCTTCAGGCGCTGCACCAGCTTGGCGAAGTCGGCGTACCACTTGGTCGCCTGGTCGGCCGGGCCGGAGATGATCAGCGGGGTACGGGCCTCGTCGATGAGGATCGAGTCGACCTCGTCGACCACCGCGAAGTTGTGGCCGCGCTGGACGAGCTCGTCCTTCGACCAGGCCATGTTGTCGCGCAGGTAGTCGAAGCCGAACTCGTTGTTGGTGCCGTACGTGATGTCCATCCCGTACTGGCGCTTGCGCTCGGCGGGCGTCATGTTGCCCAGGATCACGCCGACTTCGAGGCCCAGGAAGCGGTGCACCCGGCCCATCCACTCCGAGTCGCGCTCGGCGAGGTAGTCGTTGACGGTGATCAGGTGCACGCCCTTGCCCGTGAGCGCGTTGAGGTACGCGGGCAGGGTGCCGACCAGGGTCTTGCCCTCACCGGTGCGCATCTCGGCGACGTAGCCGAGGTGCAGCGCGGCGCCACCCATGAGCTGGACGTCGTAGTGCCGCTGGCCGAGCACGCGCTTGGCCGCCTCGCGGACGGTGGCGAACGCCTCCGGGAGGATGTCGTCCAGGGTCTCGCCGTCGGCGAGCCGCTGCTTGTACTCGTCGGTCAGCGCGCGCAGCTCGGCGTCGGTGAGGTTGACGAAGTCCTCTTCGATGGAGTTGACCTGGGCAGCAATCCGCTGCAGCTTGCGAAGGATCTTGCCTTCGCCGGCGCGCAGGATCTTGTCGAAGACGGACACTTGAGCGGGCTCCTTGCCTGTATTGGCACTGGACGACTGCACGGGGGGTCCACCCCACCGCACGGGCCATCGTATGCGAGGAGTCCAATGCCCCGGGAGGTGCGTCAGCACGCTATTCCCGTGTCACCCCTGCGAGCACATGACCTGATAGCGCCGCCGACCGGGGCAAATCGGTCGCCCCTCCGGGCAGTTGGACGGTTAAGCCGGTTAATCGGATGCTCCCATTCGTCCCTGGACGGAATAATCCGTGCATGACAGAGCGACCCGACACCCCCCGTCCCGACACCCTCGGCACCGAGCGCCTGATCCTGCGGGCCCCGCAGGAGTCCGACGTCGACGCGATCTTCGAGGCCTGCCAGGACGCGGAGATCCAGCGCTGGACGGTGGTCCCGAGCCCGTACCGGCGCGAGGATGCCGAGTTCTTCGTCAACGACCTGGCCCCCGACGGCCGGCGCACCGGCGACAACCTCGTCTGGTGCGTGTTCGAGCGCGGGACCGGCGCCCTGGTCGGCTCCCAGGGGCTCGTCCGCTGCCCCGGCCGCCCGGGCACCGCCGAGGTCGGCTGGTGGGCGGTGAAGGAGTTCCGCGGCCGCGGGTACACCGTCGAGGCCGCCCGCGAGGTGGCCCGCTACGGGCTCACCGAGCTGGGCATGCGCCGGCTGGAGTGGGTGGCGTACGTGGGCAACGAGGGGTCGCGCGCGGTCGCCGAGAAGGTCGGTTTCCGCTTCGAGGGCACCCTGCGTTCGTTCGCGGAGCAGCGCGGCGAGTTCCGGGACTCCTGGGTCGCCGGACTGCTCGCCATCGACCTCGCCGACCGGCCCTCCGGCTGACCCCGCCCCGTCGGGCCCGCGCCCGGGTGCGCCCGACGGGGCGGGCACGGGCCGGGGCGGGCAGCCCGCGTTGTCAGTGCCCCGGTCTACGCTCGCCGGCATGAGCGCCTCGACTCCCGCCCCGGCCCCCGTCGCCACCCTCGGCGCCGACGACGCCCGCCGCATCGCCCTGCGCGCGCAGGGCCTGCTCGGCGCGCCGGACCGCCGCGGCGGTGTCCGCGGGGTGCTGCGGCACCTGGGCGCCGTCCAGCTCGACACCATCTCGGTCCTGGCCCGCTCGCACGAGCTGATCCCGTACGCGCGGCTCGGCGCGGTCGGCCGCCCGGCCGTCGAGGCGGCGTACTGGGGCGCCGGCGCGAGCTTCGAGTACTGGTCGCACGCGGCCTGCATCCTGCCGATCGAGGAGTGGCCGCTGTTCGCGTTCCGCCGCCGCTACTACCGCGAGCGCACGCACGTCTGGGGCAAGCAGGTGGGCGAGGCCACCTACCGGTCGGTGCTGGACCAGCTGCGCACCGAGGGGCCGCTGACCTCCACCGAGCTGGGCGGCGCCAAGAAGACGGCCGACTGGTGGGACTGGTCCGACACCAAGATCGCAGTGGAGCGGGCGCTGGCCTTCGGTGACGTCGTCTGCACCGAGCGTCGCAGCTGGAAGCGGGTCTACGCGCTGGCCGAACAGGCCGTCCCCGCCGAGCTGTTCGACGCCGAACCGGCCGACGACGAGTGCCTGCGCACCCTGGTCGCGCAGTCCGGCGCCGCGCTCGGCGTCGCCACCCGGGCCGACCTGCTGGACTACCACCGGCTGCGCGCCGAGCAGTTGGACGCGGTACTGGCCGACTCCGGCCTCGTCCCGGTGGAGGTGGCGGGCTGGGGCCCGGCCGGCGCCCCCGCCGCGGCCTGGGCCGATCCGGCCGCACTCGCCGCCGCGCCGCGCGGCCGCCACCGCACCACGCTGCTCTCCCCGTTCGACTCGCTGATCTGGGACCGCGCCCGCACCGAGCGGATCTTCGGCATGGCCCACCGGCTGGAGGCCTACACCCCCAAGCACAAGCGGGTGCACGGCTACTTCGCGATGCCGCTGCTGGCCGGCGGCCGGCTGGTCGGCCGGGTCGACCCGGCCCGGGAGGGAAGGACCCTGGTGGCCCGTCAGGTCTCGCTGGACTCCGCCCGGCACGTCGAGGCGCTGGCGACCGCCCTGCGCGAGGCGGCCGCGTGGGTGGGCTGCGACGCGGTCCGGGTCGAGGCCCTGCAGGAGGAGTCGCTGCGCCCGGCCCTGGAGAAGCTGCTCAAGGGCTAGGCGGCCGCGTCACCCTATCTCGAGGATCTTCTCCCGCATCGCGTAGACCACGGCCTCCATCCGGGAGTGCAGTTGGAGCTTCTCCAGGATGTTGCGGACGTGGTTCTTCACGGTGTTCTCGCTGATGAACAGCTCCTTGGCGATCTCCCGGTTGTTCATCCCGGTGGCCACCAGCTTCAGCACCTCCAACTCCCGGTCGGTCAGCCGGGGTGCGGGCACCAGGTCCCGGTCGTCGGAGCGGCGCTGGATCATCGACTTGAACTCGGTGAGCAGCTTGGAGGCCATCGACGGGCTGATCTGGGACTGCCCGTCGGCGACCGCGCGGATCGCGGTGGCGACCTCGTCGGTGGAGATCTCCTTGAGCAGGTAGCCGGTCGCACCGGCCTTGATCGCCTCGTAGAGGTCGGCTTCCTCGTCGCTGATCGTCAGCATGATGATCTTGGCGCTGGGCACCACGTCCTTGATCGCGGTGCAGGCCTCGATCCCGCTGCGGCGGGGCATCCGGACGTCCATCAGGATGATGTCGGGCAGCAGGTCGGCCGCCTTCAGCACTGCCTCGGCGCCGTCCCCGGCCTCACCGATGACCTTGATGTCCTCCTCCTCCGCGAGCACGATCTCCAGCCCGCGGCGGAACAACGCATGGTCGTCCACCACCAGGACGCGGATCGGCTCCCGCCGGTGTGGGGCGTACTCGGGCTCGTCACCCTGCCCGGGCGCCACCCCCGTGACCGGCCCCGTAGCGGGCCCCAGCCCGAAGTGATCCCCCATCCGCTCCTCCCCCGTCGCCGGTCGTCGTGCGCCAATCATTCCACGGCCCGGACACGCTTCGGTCACCCTCCGGCGCCGATCCTCCGCATCGGGTGACCTCGCGGCCGTCCGCGCCGCCCCGGAACGCCGGTGACCCCGGCGGTCGCTGCCGCCGGGGTCACCCCTCCCAACACTGCCAGGACGGTCAGTCCTCGTCGCCGGTCCCGCCGATCGCACCGCCCGCGCCACCACCGGCCGCGGCCGAACCGTCGGCCTTCAGGTGGATGACGCCGTAGTTGTAACCGTGCCGGCGGTAGACGACGCTCGGCAGGCCGCTGTCCTTCTCGACGAAGAGGTAGAAGTCGTGGCCGACCAGTTCCATCTCGTAGAGCGCCTGGTCGAGCGCCATGGGGGCGGCCGGGTGGGTCTTCTCCCGGACCACCAGCGGGCCTTCGCCCTCCACTTCCAGGGATCCCATCATGGTCTTGCGGACGGCCCCGTTGGTCTCGCCCTCCTGCCGCGTCGTGTCCGGCAGCGCGGCCAGGGCCGCGGTCGCCTCGGCGACGCTGATGGGGGTGCGGCCGTTGCCGCCCTTGTGCACCCGGCGCCGGTCTGCGGACTTGCGCAGCTGGGCGTCGAGCTTCGCCGAAGCCAGGTCGAGCGCCGCGTACGGGTCTCCGGCGGCGGCCTCGGCCCGGATCACGGGCCCACGGGTACGGAGAGTGATCTCCACCCGCTCGGACCGGTCGGCCTGCCGCGGGTTGTGCTCCTTGGACACCTCGACGTCGAGGCTGATCACCTTGCCGTCGAACTTCTGGACCTTCTCCAGCTTCTCGGCCACGTGCTCGCGGAACCTCTTGGGCACCTCGGTCTTGCGGCCCTTGACGACGATGTCCACGCAGAACTCCGATCCCTCGTGCTGACGCCGATCCGGGTGCTACCGGATCGGGCTGAGACCAGCCGGACCAGCCAATCCACTGCCGGCCCTCCGCCCCCGCCGCGAGCGACGGAAACGACTGGCCCTCACCTCACTTCCTCCCCACCAGGGACGGTTGAAACCCCCTGGAGCCTCATGGAACACCTCACACGGGGTTTTCGCCTCCCCAGGCAGGAAAGCGGGTATGACCCGATGCTGCAGGCTGGCGGTCAAGCTGCTCCACCCTGTCTACCCTCCCGCGAGTGAAACATGAGTAAACGGCTGGACAACACCCCCCGTACGGCGCATCCTTTGCTCACTCTCCGTGCCTGCCGCCGCCAGGAGCAGCCGTGCCGTCCACCTCGTCCCCCGCCCGTCCACAGACCGCCCAAGGGCCCTTCGCCCACGCACTGGCCGGTCTGCTGGACGTGTTGCTCCCGGCCCGCTGCGCCGGCTGCGGCGCCGACCGCACACAGCTCTGCGCGGCCTGCCGGAACGCCCTTGCCACGGCCCGCCCGGGCCCCACCGCCCTGCCCTGGGTGCACGCCGCCGCCCCCTACGCCGATCCGGTCCGCCAGTTGCTGCTGGCCCACAAGGAGCGCGGCGCGCTGCGGCTGGCCGGTCCGCTCGGCGAAGCGCTCGCCCGGGCCGTGCGCTCCTCGCTCGGGCCGCGCGCCGGGCTCGCACCGCTGCTGCTGGTCCCGATGCCCTCCGCCCGGGCCGCCGTCCGCGCCCGCGGCCACGACCCGACGCTCCGGCTGGCGGGCGCCGCCGCCCGGTCGCTGCGCCGGGCCGGGGTGGACGCCCGCGCGGCGTCACTGCTGCGGCACACCCGGCCGGTTGCCGACCAGGCGGGCCTGACCGCCGCCGAGCGCCGGCGGAACCTGCACGGCGCGCTGACCGTGCTGCCGCGCGCGGACTGCCGGTTGACCGGACGTCAGCCGGTCCTGGTGGACGACCTGGTGACCACCGGGGCCAGCCTCGCCGAGGCCGCCCGGGCCCTGGCCGCCGCCGGCCTCCCGCCGAAGGCGGCCGCCACGGTCGCGGCCGCCGTCCCGCACCGCCGGGCCGCCACCGCGCCGCCCGGCCCGGACGGACCTCGCCGGCCGCGGCCCGGGTAGCCGCCCGGGGCGGGCGTCCGGCGGGCCCTGACCCGGGCGGACGGAGCCGGCCCGGTCCGGGCGGACGAAGGAGGCCCTAGCCCGGGTAGATGAAGGAGGCCGCCCGCAGGTTCGGGTTGACCTCCCGCCACTGGCTGTTGACGAGCCGGAAGATCTGGCCGTCGGAGGCCCGGCGCGCGAGCACCGGCGGCACCTGGGCCGGGGAGTCCGCGCGGAACTCCGACGCCTCCGCCGTGGCCATGCTCTCCCCGCCCTGGAGCGAGGCCTCGCTGCTCGGCGAGCCGTCGGTGCTGATGTAGTGCAGCTGCTGGATGCGCCCGTTCTCCTTGCCCAGCACGAGCAGCTGGTCGGTCTCCGCCCAGGACACCGAGGCGACCTCGGTGAGCAGCGGAGCCGCCCCGCGCAGCCCGGTGATCCGCACGGTGGGCGCCTCCTTGGTGCCGCCGTGCACCACCAGGCCGAGCCAGAGCGACCGGACACCGGCCGGGTTCCTGAGCACCAGCGCGATCCGGACACCGTCCGAGGAGACCTTGAGGTCCTGCACGACCTGGCCGTCGAGGCCGTCGACGGGCACGGTGTACACCTTGCTGCCGCGGACCATCAGCACCCGCCGGTTCTGCGGGTCGCGGTCCACCACCCAGAGGTTGCCGCGGCCGTCCCAGCTGGGCGAGGCGAGCGCGTCCTCACTCCGGTCACCGGGCCGGGGCGGGGTGCTGAGCAGCGGTTCGGGCATCGTCGACGCGCCGTCCGCGAGGGCCACCGAGTAGAGCTGGTGCCCGTTGCCGCTGATCGCCGCGGCGCGTTCGCCGTCCCGGGCCACCGCGATGGCGCCGAGCGCCGGCTGCTTGTTCGGCTGCGGCTTGCCGAGCGGGCCGCGGACGGCGGTGCCGTCGGTGTCGCGGGCCTCCATCAGCACGCCGTCCTCGGCGCGCTGGAAGTACTGCCTGGCCGCGGCGTCGCCGGCCAGCGCGCCCGGGCCGCTGACCGGCCCGTCGAGGCTGGTGGCCTGGCAGCCGGTGCCGCGCGGGTTCTTCAGCTCCAGCCGCTCCACCTGTCCCTTGCCCTGGTCGGCGAGGGTGTAGAAGAGCTGGGTGGCCATCTGCCGGCAGGCCGTCGGGTTGCCGAGCTCGACCCCGTTGAGGACCACATGGGCGACGCGTCCCTCGTCGACCGTGACCCGGTCGACGGTGGCGCCGGTCGGGAAGGCGGTCCGGACCACCGGCGACAGCCAGTCGGACGGACCGGAGACGACGGCCTTGGCGGCCGAGGTCAGCGTGTCTATTCGGCGCCGCAGGTAGACCGGGTCGGCGATCAGCACGTCCTGGGCGCTGACCGCCGTGGTGCCGGCCGCCGACGGGTCCTGGGCCGCGTAGAAGAAGCGGTCCACCTGGCGGAAGCTGTTGCGGAAGTTGGTCTGGTTGATGATCAGGCCGTCGGGCAGCTTCGCGATGCGCCACTCGCCGCCCTTCTCCCGGACGAACGTGAACGGGAGGTCCACGTCCAGCTGCCCGCCGGAGAAGGTGTAGGAGTGCTTGTCGTCCACCTTGGCAACGACCTTGCCGGGCACCTGGATGGAGAACGACGTGTCGGTGTCCGTCACGGTCTGGTTGGACCGCGGGGTGGGGTTGGCCTCCAGCACCTGGATGCCGGCGTCCGGGTTCCAGTGGACGGCCGCCTCGTCGGTGAGGTACTTGCGCGCCGTGTCGTAGCTCTCGTCCGCGGTCAGCGCGTCCAGGAAGCCGTTCAGCAGCCCCTCCGGCTTGGCGCCCTTGACGGGCCCCACCGGGAAGACCCGGACCTGGAGGTTCTTGTCCGCCGTGCCCTGCGACAGCTCGACCTTGCCGATGCCGCCGGAGTCCGGCATCGCCGCGCAGCCGCCGGCCAGCACGGCGACCAGCACCGTGCCGGCCACCGCGGCCGTCCGCGGCTCAGTAGTGCTGCTGGTCCTTCGCACGCTGCGACCCCTCCGTGTCCGTCCCGCCCGTGCCGTTCGCGCCTCCGGCCGCAACCGTCAGGTCCGGCTCCGCCGTCCGCTGTGCCACCGACGGCCTTCCCGGCGTCGGGTCCACCATGACCTGGGCTCCGGTGGCACCGTACCCGGCCCCCACGGTCCGCACGTCCGAGGGGTCGGAGCGCGGCCCCTCGGGCAGCCGGGGGGCGCCCAGTCCGGGGCCGATGCTCAGGACGCCGCCCAGCCCGCTGCCGAACCCACTGCCGGTGCCTTCCGGGGTCTCCGGAACGCCCGGGTCCTCGGTGGCGGTCAGCGCGGTCGCGCCGGACGGGCGGATCGCCCGCCGGTACGGGGTCCCGTACGAGCCGAGCCCCCGGTTGTTGCGGGAGTCCTCCGGTTCCAGCCGGAACGGCGCCCGGCTGATCTCGCCGCCGCGGGTGCGCGGCAGGGTGAGCCGGAAGTGCGAGCCGCCGCCGGGCTCGCCCCAGGCCTGGAGCCAGCCGCCGTGCAGGTGCGCGTCCTCGACCGCGATGGACAGGCCCAGCCCGGTGCCGCCGGTGGTCCGGACCCGCGACGGGTCGGCCCGCCAGAAGCGGTGGAACACCCGGGACGCCTCGCCGGGCTTGAGCCCGATGCCGTAGTCGCGCACGCCGACCGCGACCGCGCCGTCGGCCGAGCCCAGCCGGACCACGACGTCGCGGCCCTCTCCGTGCTCCAGCGCGTTGACGACCAGGTTGCGAAGGATGCGCTCGATCCGGCGGGAGTCGACCTCGGCCAGCACCGGCTCGCCGTCGCCGCGGACCACCACGGCGCTGCCCTTGGCCTGGGCCAGCGGGTCGGCGGCCTCGATCACCCGGCCGACGATCTCGCGCAGGTCGACCGGCTCGGCGTCGAGGATCGCGGCGCCGGCGTCGAAGCGGCTGATCTCCAGCAGGTCGGCGAGCAGCGACTCGAAGCGGTCCAGCTGGCCCTGGAGCAGCTCGGCCGAGCGGGCCGCCATCGGATCGAGGTCCTCGCGGCTGTCGTAGATGAGGTCGGCGGCCATCCGCACGGTGGTGAGCGGGGTGCGCAGCTCGTGCGAGACGTCCGAGACGAAGCGCCGCTGCACCCGGGAGAGCTCCTCCAGCTGGCGGATCTGCGCCTGGAGGGCGTTGGCCATCCGGTTGAACGATTCGCCGAGGCGGGCGATGTCGTCCGTCCCGGTGACCTTCATCCGCTCCTCCAGGTGGCCGGCGGCCAGCCGCTCGGAGATCCCGGCGGCCATCCGGACCGGGGTCACCACCTGGCGCACCACCAGCCAGGCGATGCCGCCCATCATGATCACCACGAAGACGCCCGCGGTGGCGAGCGTGCCGGTGACCAGGCCGAGGGTGTTGGTCTCCTGGCCGAAGGAGAAGACGTAGTACAGCTGGTACGGGGTGCCGGTGGGCCCGGAGAACTGCATGCCGATGGCGAGGCCGGGCTCGGTCCGGCCACCGCTCTCCGGGGCGCGCTGGATGACGGTCGGCTGGTCGAAGATGCCGGCCTCCGACGTCACCCGGGCGCGCAGGGAGTCGGGGATGCTGCTCGGCTGGATGTCGCCGGAGTAGCGCGGCCCCAGGCCGGTGTTCTCCAGGGAGACCGACTGCCCGCTGTTGGGCATGATGGCGATCACCGAGTAGACGTTCTGTCCGCTGGCCGCGAGGTCACCGACCTGCTTCAGCAGCCAGGTGCCGATCTCCTCGGTGGTCGGGTCGGCGGTCGGGGCGACCTTGAGGCGCAGCTCCTTCGCCTCGTCGATCTTCTTCTGCTCGGTCTGGAAGCCGGCCCGGGCCTGGCTGCGCGCCGAGTCCTTCTTGGTGTTCAGCAGCCCGTTGCGGACCTGGGCCACCACCACGACGCCCAACACGAGCACCACGACGACGGACAGCATCAGGGTGGCCGCGACCACCCTCAGCTGGATCGAGCGCCGGTACAGCGCCAGCACCCGTTGCACGGGCCGGCGCAGCTGACGGACCACCGGTGCGAGCACTCCCGCGAGGCCGCGCCGGCGGCGGCTGCGCGTGGTCGAGCTCAGGACGTCCCCGCGCACGGCGGCGCCCCCGTCGGTCGCGGTACCCGACGGGGTCTCGTCAGCCTGGTACGCCACGTCAGCTGGGTCCGGCCTTGTAGCCGACGCCGCGCACGGTCACCACGATCTCCGGGCGTTCCGGGTCCTTCTCGATCTTGGAGCGGAGCCGCTGGACGTGCACGTTGACCAGCCGGGTGTCCGCCGCGTGGCGGTACCCCCAGACCTGCTCCAGCAGCACCTCGCGGGTGAACACCTGCCAGGGCTTGCGGGCCAGCGCGACCAGCAGGTCGAACTCCAGCGGGGTCAGCGGGATGCCCCGGCCGTCCCGCTTCACGGAGTGCCCGGCCACGTCGATCACCAGATCGCCGATGGTCAGCTGCTCGGGCGTCGGCTCCTCGGCACGGCGCAGCCGTGCGCGAACCCGGGCCACCAGCTCCTTGGGCTTGAACGGCTTGGTGACGTAGTCGTCGGCGCCCGACTCCAGGCCGACCACGACGTCGACGGTGTCCGTCTTCGCGGTCAGCATGACGATCGGGATGCCCGACTCCGCCCGGATCTGCCGGCATACGTCGATGCCGTCCCGGCCGGGCAGCATCAGGTCCAGCAGGACCAGGTCGGGCTTGGTCTCACGGAAAGCGGCTAGTGCCTTGTCCCCATCCGCGACGAAAAACGGCTCAAAACCCTCACCACGCAGCACAATGCCGAGCATCTCGGCCAGTGCGGAGTCGTCATCAACGACGAGGACGCGTCCCTTCATGCATCCATCCTCTCATTACCGGATTGTGACCTGCCGCACAGCAGTCCCATTGCTCCAGAACGGCCAAGTCCCGGCCCGGCCAATTCCGGCCATACCGGACGAATGTCCTGGCCCGAACCGGCACCGGTGCCCCGGAGGCCAGCGACCGGCTGCCGGCCGGGCCCCCGTTGGCCGTTCAGCGACCGGATACCCCTGGGGCCCGTCCGACCACCATGGCACGATGGGCGCTGCGCGCGGGTGAAGATCCACCCGGCCCCGCGAACCCTGAAGCCCCTCCGAGGAGCAGTGATGACCGACACTCCGGGCTGGGCCTCGCCCAGCTCGTCCGAGCAGCCCCGCGACGAGGCCCGGCCCCCGGCCGACGCACCCGCCGCCGTGCCCGGGCAGTCGGTACCACCCCACGCCGCGCACCCCGCACCGGGCGCCGGCCACGTCGGCGCGCAGTACGGCGCACCGGGGCCCCACGGACAGCCCGGCCAGTACGGCCCGTACGGCTGGGGCGCCCCGCCGAGCCCCAAGCCCGGCGTGATCCCGCTGCGCCCGCTCGGCGTCGGCGAGATCCTCGACGGCGCGGTCTCGACCATCCGCACGCACTGGCGCACCACGCTCGGTCTCTCGCTGGGCCTCGCCGTCATCGAGCAGGGCGGCACCCTCGCGGCCCAGCTGGCCATCAACGGCAGCACCGGCAACCTGACCCAGGCCCTGGCCGGCGTCGTCGTCCTGCCGCTGAACCTGCTGATCGCCGTCATCGCCTCCGCGCTGCTCACGATGGTGGTCAGCCGTGCCGTCCTCGGGAAGTCCGCCACCGCCGGAGAGGCCTGGCGCGAGGCCCGGCCCCAGCTGCTGCGGATGTTCGGGCTCAGCCTGCTCAGCGGCCTGATCTGGGGCGGCATCGTGCTGCTCGGCTTCACCCCGCTCATCGGCTACGTCGTGGCCGGCGCGGACGAACCCGCCATCGTCGGCCTCCTCGTCGTGGTCGGCCTGCTCAGTGTCCCGGCCGCCGTCTGGGTCGGGGTCCAGCTGAGCCTCGCCGCCCCGGCCCTGATGCTGGAGAAGCAGGGCATCACGGCCGCGCTCTCCCGCTCCCGCCGCCTGGTCCGCGGCGCCTGGTGGCGGCAGGCCGGCATCAACCTGCTCGCCTGGGTGCTGTCGTTCATCGTCTCGATGATCATCGCCACCCCGTTCGCCGTCATCGGCATGGCCCTGGGCTTCGACCACCTCGTCAACGAGGCGGGCTCCACCGACGCCTCCGTCCCGGCCTCCATGCTCGTCGCGAGCGCGATCGGCGGGATCATCGCCTCGACCCTCACCATCCCGTTCAGCGCCGCCATCACCGTCCTCCTCTACGTCGACCAGCGGATCCGCCGCGAGGCCCTCGACATCGAGCTGGCCCGCGCCGCCGGCCTGCCCGAGTACGGCGGCACCGGCTGGAGCGACCCGGTCGGCCCGAACCCGGCAAGGCGCTGACCCGCATGCCGAACTGGGGGGAGATGGCGCCGGCCGCGGGCGGCGCCCCGGTCACCACGCCGCGTGACCCGGCTCGCGACGCCGTGCGCGACGAACTGCTCAAGGCCGACTACCACCGGCACGACCCGAGCCTCCAGCAACGGGTCTACGACTGGTTCATGGACCGGATCGACGACGCGCTCAACGCCATCGCCGGTGACGGCACCACGGGCACGACCGGCCTGATCCTGTTCCTGGTGGTCGCCGTCGTGATCGCCGCCGCCCTCTGGTGGCGCCTCGGCGCGCCCCGGCGGGCCGCCCGCACCACGCCCGACGTCTTCGGCACCGCCGGACCGCGCAGCGCCGCCCAGTACCGGGCCGACGCCGAGCGCCACGCCGCCGCCGGCCAGTGGGCCGAGGCCGTCCGCGAGCAGATGCGCGCCGTCGTCCGGGGCCTGGAGGAACGCACCCTGCTCGACACCCGGCCCGGCCGCACCGCCGACGAGGCCGCCACCGAGGCGGGCCGCATGCTGCCCGGTCACGCCGCGGACCTCACCGCGGCCGCCCGCACCTTCGACGACATCGCCTACGGCGAGCGCACCGCCGACCAGGCCGCGTACCAGCTGCTCCGCGACCTCGACCAGGCCCTCGAACGCGCCCGCCCGGCCCTCGCCGCGGCCCCGGGAGGAGCGGCATGACCACCACCACCCCGGGCACCGACGCCCCCGGCCCGGCCGTGCCACCGGCGCCCCCCACCGCCCCCGCGGGCACCGCACCCGCCGACGCCGGAAGGCCCGCCCCCGCCCCCGCCGGCCCGGCCGTGCCACCCGAGCCCCGCGTCAGCCCCAGCAGCCTCGCGCCCACCGGCCGCAGCCTCTGGTACCGCTCGCGCTGGTTCCTGCTCGCCGCCGCGCTGGTCCTGCTCGCCGCCGCCCTCCTGGCCGGCCTCAACCAGGACCGCCGCTACCCGCCGCTCGACCCGCGCTCCTACGACCCCGACGGCGCCCACGCCGTGGTCGCCCTGCTCCAGCGCGAAGGCCTCAAGGTCGACATCACCGCCGACCTCACCGCCCGCACCTCCGGCAACGACACCCTCGTCGTCCCCGAACCCGACCTGCTCGACCCCGCCCAGCTGCGCGACCTCGCCGCCGCCGGGCACGCCCGGCTGGTCCTGTTCTCCCCCGGTCCCGCCGCGCTCAGCGCCCTGGCACCCGGCGTCCGCCCCTCCGACGAGGGCGGCGGCGCGCCGTACGCCGCCGTACGCAGCACCCCCGCCCAGTGCGCGCTCACCGAGGCCGTCCGGGCCGGCACCGCCCACCTCGGCGGCCTGCTCTACACCACCGGCAGCCGCGGCGAGGGCTGCTACCCGCGCGGCCACGGCTTCCCCCTGGTGGCCGCACCGACCGGCAAGGGAACCGAGGTGGTCGTCCTCGGCAGCGGCGACTTCCTCAGCAACGAGCTGGTCAAGAAGGACGGCAACGCCTCGCTCGCCCTCGGCCTGCTCGGCTCCCGGCCCAACCTGACCTGGCACCTGCCCGACTACTCGACGCCGGTCGCCGCGGGCGGCGACAAACGGTTCACCGACTACATCCCCGACGGGTGGCGCTGGGCCGCGTACCAGCTCGCCGTCGCCGCCCTGCTGGCCGCCGCCTGGCGTGCCCGCCGGCTCGGCCCCGTCGTCAGCGAGAACCTGCCCGTGGTCGTCCGCGCCGCCGAGACCACCGAGGGCCGGGCCCGCCTCTACCGCCGGGCCAAGGCCCGCGGCCGCGCCGCCGACGCCCTGCGCCGCGCCGCCGTCCACCGGCTCGCCCCGGCCCTCGGCATTCCGCTCAGCGCCGGCGCCCCCGACCCGACCGCACTCTGCGCGGCCGTCGTCGACCGCCTCCCCGACCGGCCCGCCGGAGACGTACGGGCCCTCCTGTACGGCCCGCCCCCGACCGACGACGCCGCACTGCTGCGGCTCGCCGACGACCTCGACGCCCTCGAAAGGCAGGTACGAAAGCCGTGACCGAACAGGCCACCACCCAGCTCCGCATCACCCCCGGCACGGCACCCGCCACCCCCGAAACCGCCGGCACCGTCGGCGCCACGACCGACCCGCGCCAGGCCCTGACCGCCCTGCGCGCCGAGATCGGCAAGGCCGTGGTCGGCCAGGACGCCGCCGTCACGGGCCTCGTCGTCGCACTGCTCTGCGGCGGCCACGTGCTGCTGGAGGGCGTCCCCGGTGTCGCAAAGACCCTGCTGGTCCGCACCCTCTCCACCGCGCTCAGCCTCGACACCAAGCGCATCCAGTTCACCCCCGACCTGATGCCCGGCGACGTCACCGGCTCGCTGGTCTACGACGCCCGCACCGCCGAGTTCTCCTTCCAGCCCGGCCCGGTCTTCACCAACCTGCTGCTCGCCGACGAGATCAACCGCACCCCTCCGAAGACCCAGGCCGCCCTGCTGGAGGCCATGGAGGAGCACCAGGTCACCGTCGACGGCGAGCCCCGCAAGCTGCCCGTCCCGTTCCTGGTCGCCGCGACGCAGAACCCGGTCGAGTACGAGGGCACCTACCCGCTGCCCGAGGCCCAGCTGGACCGCTTCCTGCTCAAGCTGATCCTGCCGCTGCCCGACCGCGACCAGGAGTACCAGGTCCTCGCCAAGCACGCCTCCGGCTTCGACCCGCGCGACCTCGCCGCGGCCGGGGTCCGCCCGGTCGCCGGCCCCCAGCACATCGCCGCCGCCCGCGAGCAGATCGCCAAGCTCACCGTCTCCCCCGAGGTCCTCGCCTACATGGTCGACCTCTGCCGGGCGACCCGGCAGTCCCCGTCGCTCTCCATCGGCGTCTCGCCGCGTGGCGCCACCGCCCTGCTCGCGGCCTCCCGCGCCTGGGCCTGGCTGGCCGGCCGCGACTACGTCACCCCGGACGACGTCAAGGCGCTCGCCCTGCCCACCCTGCGCCACCGGGTGGCCCTCCGTGCCGAGGCCGAGATGGAGGGCGTCACCGCCGACTCCGTCATCCAGGCCGTCCTGGCCCAGACGCCCGCCCCGCGCTGACCGCCTCCACCGCCTCGCTCACGAAGGAGCGCACCGCATGGCCCTCACCGGGCGAACCGCCCTGCTCGCCGCACTCGGCGCGCTCGTCGTGGGTCTGCTCCTGCCCTCCTGGGGCGGGATCGCCGCCGTCACCGGCGCGGTCCTGCTCGCCGTCGCGGCCGACCTCGTGCTCGCCGCCCCGGTCCGCCGCCTGCGGATCACCCGGGGCGGCGACACCACCGTCCGGCTCGGCGAACCCGCCTCCGTCGAACTGACCGTCACCAACCTCGCGGGCCGCCCGCTCAGAGCCCTCGTCCGCGACGCCTGGGCCCCCTCCGCCTGGCGGCCCGGCACCGCGGTCGCCGGCTCCCGGCACACCCTGCGCGTCCCCGGCCTCGAACGACGCCGCGTCACCACCGTGCTCACCCCGACGCGGCGCGGCGACCACCACGCCCACAAGGTGACCGTCCGTTCGCTCGGCCCCCTCGGCCTGGCCGCCCGTCAGGGATCGCACCTCGTCCCCTGGACGGTCCGCGCCCTGCCCCCCTTCAACAGCCGCAAGCACCTGCCGTCCCGGCTCGCCCGGCTGCGCGAACTCGACGGCCGCACCTCCGTCCTGACCCGCGGCCAGGGCACCGAGTTCGACTCGCTGCGTGAGTACCTGCCCGGCGACGACATCCGCTCCATCGACTGGCGCGCCAGCGCCCGCCGCAACACCGTCGCCGTACGCACCTGGCGCCCCGAGCGCGACCGGCACATCCTGGTCGTCCTCGACACCGGCCGCACCTCCGCCGGCCGGGTCGGCGACGCCCCCCGCCTGGACGCGTCGCTCGACGCCGCGCTGCTGCTGACCGCGCTCGCCACCAAGGCCGGCGACCGGGTCGACCTGCTCGCGCACGACCTGCGCAAGCGCGTCTCGGTGGCCGGCCGGGCCCCCAACGAGATCCTGCCCGCCTTCACCAACGCGATGGCCACCCTCGAACCCGCGCTCTACGAGACCGACATGCGCTCGCTGGTCGCCTCCGCCCTGAAGATGGCCCCGCACCGCTCGCTGATCGTCCTACTGACCGGGCTCGACGCGGCCCCGGCCGAGGACGGACTGCTGCCGCTGCTGCCGCTCCTCACCAAGCGCCACGAGGTCGTCCTCGCCTCGGTCTCCGACCCGAACCTGGACGAGCTGGCCGCCGGCCGCGGCACCGTCGAGGCCGTGTACGGTGCGGCCGCCGCCGAGCAGACCCGCGCAGACCGCCGCCTCACCGCCGACCGGCTCACCCGCGCCGGCGTCACCGTCCTCGACGCGCCGCCGACCGCCGTGGCCCCGGCCCTCGCCGACACCTACCTCGCGCTCAAGGCCGCAGGCCGCCTCTGAGCGCAGGTCCTCCCCGTCCCCGCTCCCGCGGGGGCCCTCCACAACCTCCGAAGGCTCCGTAGCCACGACGACGCCCCGCTACCGACTCCGGTAGCGGGGCGTCGTCGTGGCTACGGAGGGCACTCCTTCCGGGGGACGGGCCTTCCGGTGGACGGGCCTTCCCAGGGCCGCCTCCCCCAAGTAGCCCTCCCCGATGGACCTACTCCGGACGGGCCTTCCCCGGCGCCCTCCACCGCCTCACAGGCCGGCGGGCACCTTGCGCTGCACCGGCGGGAAGCTCAGGTGGCACGGGGAGGGGCGCGCAGGCCCCTGTCCTCTCTGCCCGTCGACCTCTGCCCGTCAGTCCGTTCCCTGCGCCTGCCTGCCGACCGCGGGTGGCGGGTGGCGGGTGGCGGGTCCAGAGATCCGCCACCGCAACATCCGCCGGCACAACGCAAAGAACCCCCGATCCGTGATGGATCGGGGGTTCTTTGTGAATGATTGTTCGGCGGCGTCCTACTCTCCCACAGGGTCCCCCCTGCAGTACCATCGGCGCTGTGAGGCTTAGCTTCCGGGT